>JBGMRO010000318.1:0-5227 GCA_048061555.1 Thiohalomonadales bacterium
CTATGAATAAAATAGGACGGCAATAAAGCCTAAATCTTAGACGCTTTGGGTATAATATGCGCAGTATAAAAATCGTGGTACGACGATCAATCTGTAACAAAACATAAAGCGGTCGGTCAATAAGGTGTTTAACAGCTAAAGTATACGAATTGGTAAGAAGTGATTTTTTGCAGTATATGTCACAGGACGGTGATGCATTCGCTAGCCAACCCTATTACTATTTCGTCAAACCCACTAGGAGATGTAAAATGATAGCAAAGAAAACCACTGGATTAGCACTCGCCATCGCGGCGGCAGGACTTTTTACCCTCGCACCTGTGAACATGACCATGGCCGATTCTGTCGCCAAAGTGCATTGTTATGGTGTGAACAAGTGTAAAGGCCAAAATGACTGTAAAACCGTTAATAATTCTTGCAAGGGCCAATCTGCTTGTAAAGGAAAGGGTTTTGTGGCTATTTCCCAAGAGGCCTGCGATAAAGTTGGCGGCAAGAAGGGCGCTTAATCCAGTATCCGGTGTACTCAGCATGCTTGAGTACACCGTCTATTAATCTATTAACGTCATGTCGAAGAACCTAATGTCCGAGAAACCATGTCCAAAAAACCATGTCCAAAGTAAATAAACCAGCCTCCCTAGGATACGGTCTCGGTTTGAGACATGAGTATTACCATGAAATCTTGGAACACCATCCGCCGGTAGATTGGTTCGAAATTCTTTCAGAAAACTATATGGTTGAGGGCGGTAAACCCCTCTATTACTTAGACGCCATTCGCGAATCTTACCCCATCGTTATGCACGGTGTGGCGATGTCTATTGGCTCCACCAATCCATTAAATATGGATTACCTCAAAGACCTTAAGAACCTGGCTAGCAGGGTCAAGCCTCGATGGATTTCGGATCACTTGTGCTGGGCGGGTTACGGCAGCACCAATTTACACGACCTAATGCCGCTGCCGTACAACGAAGAAACTATCAAACACGTGGTGCAGCGAGTCAAACGTGTGCAAGATTATCTCGGCGAAATTTTCCTGCTTGAAAACGTTTCCAGTTACGTTACTTATACCCACTCAGAAATGACAGAATGGGAATTTATTAGTGCCATCGTAGAAGAAGCCGATTGTATGATGTTGCTGGATATTAATAATATATACGTCAGTGCACGAAATCATGGTTTTGATGCCATGGATTATATCAATGGCGTGCCGATTGATCGTATACAGCAGTTTCACCTCGCCGGACATTCTGACTATGGCGACTATGTTATTGATACCCACGATCACCCCGTGGTTGACACCGTCTGGGCGTTATATGAGAAGGCCTTAAAACGATTTGGCGCGGTGTCTACCATGATCGAACGCGATGATCGCATGCCACCCTTTTCGGAGTTACTCGACGAGTTGGCACAGGCGCGTGACATCGGTGCATCGATTTTGGGTAGCCCGTCGGATCAAGCCAGTGGGTATAACGAACATGTCGGTTGACCTGAAAACCCTGCAATCTCAATTCAGTCATTTTGTACTGGAAGGGGATCAAGCCATTAAAGATCAAATCATCAGTACGACCGTACTAAAGAGTGACCTACGACTGGCGATATACGCCAATGCCTACGTGTCTCGTATGGTGGAAGTGCTAGAAACAGACTATCCTGTGCTCAGCCATTTGTTAGGTGAAGACGATTTTTTCTCCCTGGCGACCGCCTATACCCGCAGGCATCCGTCGACGCAAACTTCGCTGCGATGGTTTGGACGTCACATGGTAGAATTCATTCGCGCGCAGGCAGAATTTGAGCAGGTCGGTTTTGTGGCAGAGATCGCACTACTGGAATGGCGCCTAGCCTGTGCGTTTAATACCAAGGATGTAGATAGCATCACCGAGGCCGACGTTGCCGCAGTGCCGCCAGAAAAATGGCCCGAGCTATCTTTAGTCTTTCATCCCTCGGTCAGTTGGTTTAATTACGAGTGGAATACGATCGCACTCTGGAATGCCGTTAAAGACGAAAAGCCTATTCCCACTGCAGTAAAACTGAGTGCCGACGAATCTGCCGCGTCAGGTTTCCCTGCCAGCGAGAAGTGCCTAGTCTGGCGCTATGATCTGAGGACATTATTTCGTACCCTGCAACCAGATGAGCGCGCAGTGATTCAGCCCATGTTGGAAGGCGCAACATTTGGCGAACTCTGCGAACGATTGACTGAATATTCTGAAACTCCGCAAGAGGTACCCATGCAAGCGGCCGGTTTATTAAAGACCTGGATCAGCAACGGTTTAATTACGGGATTGAATTACTAAATAGGTCTACTGTTTGAATCTGCTCGTCATCATTAGACGAGATCTCGCTTTCCCTATCCGGGCACCTGATTTTTTCGTACTCATAAATCCACCTCAATTTTAATTGGACCGTGGATGTGCTTCCTAGAGTATCTGCGACTTATTGTAAGCTTATCTATTCTGTCAATGGCTAAAAATCTATCGATTTTCTTATTTTCGAAATCTATAAATCGCGGCGTCAATATTCCCATTTATTGATTTAAAATTGGTAATTTTATTTTTATAGGCTATAAATATTAACTGTTCTATTCGTTTCGACATCTATATTAAGGTTCTTTAGTATACGCTATCCCATTTTTAGCCGTTTGTTTGTTTCTTTAAGTAATTCATATGTGGATTTTACTATTCTGAATTTTCGATTCGTCTTGATTTAGGAGGAAAGATGCCTACTTATAATAATAGCTACACAAGTCTTGTTGGCGCGATTATTGTCGCTTTGTTATTAACATCCTGTGCTGCACCTAAAGTGAAACAAAATGTATTAATGCCTGCAAATTCCCCTGGCCTACAAAAAGCTAAAAAAGTAGCCATATTAAAATTTTCTGGTGATAAGAACGAAGAGTTTTCAAACAAGTTAGAAACATTTTTTTCAACACTAAAAGTAAAGAATAAACCCTATTTTACCGTCATTGATCAAAATGTGCGTGATTCCATATTAACGGAACGAAAAATTCAAATCGAGAATGGGCAGTTAGCGGGTGCTGACGCGGTAAACTTCGGGAAATTATCCGGCGCGGATACACTCATCTCCGGTTTGGTAAAATGGCCGAAATTTGTCGATGTGCCTTACAAGGAAAAACGTAATAAATGCGTAAAGAAGGCGACAAAAAAATCCAGGAATGCCTTAGGGTTAAGCTACTATAAGTGCTTGCAATATCAGGATTACATGGTGAACTGCACAACAATGAAGGGCGAGTTTAGTTTTACAATTAAGGCGGCGAGTGTGCAGACCGGTGAGATCGTGCACTCCAAAAACTATAAGGCCAACGCAGAAGACAAACACTGTAGTGACAGCGGGGTTGCCAAAAAAGATGCTGCCGAGTTGGAAAGAACAGTAGTGAAACAAGCAATCGCCCAAATGCGTAGAGATGTAGCGCCGTATTTGTTGCTAGTGACTATTGAACTTATGGAAGATGACGATAGCGATCTGAGTAAAAACAAGCGGGCAGAGCAATTGCTCGAGAGCGGAATAGAATTCGCTGAAAACAACCGCATGCAACGGGCCTGCAGTCTATTTGATCAAGCGTCCAAAAGTTATCAATTTTCGCCGGCCATCTATCACAATCTCGGAGTCTGTGCAGAAATGAAAAAAGATTTCGACTTAGCCGAAAACATGTACAAAAAAGCCGATAGTCTTCTGCTAAAACCCGAGAAATTGATCAATACTGCGCTAGTGCGTGTTAGTGAGCGCAAATTGAAGGAAAAGCAGGTGCAAGCGCAGCTGCGGTAATATTATTGGAAATTTTGGATTCCCACGCACGGTTGAGTGCGTGGGAATGAGTGAATATTACCTGTGCTTATTTCTAATAATAAACACTATTCTACATACAGGCTTAGCAGACAATTAAAACGGGGACTGGTGCTGCATTGGCAATGGCTACCCACCTTTTTCTTTTTGATCCTTTATTTTATTAACGTCTTTCTATAGACATCCGAAATTCTAGTGCCATCCCAGACATACGACAGGTGAGCGCCTTGTCGTGGAATAGTCACTGTCGGTGGTCGTAGTGCCGCTATACATTCTCCTCCGGAATTTCTAACCGAACGATAGACAATACCCCACGAGTTGATTGTTTTCATCTCTCGGCCGACGATTTGGCTGGGTGCCCAGTCATTTGCGTAATGCACGCGTTCGTAGCGGTCACCGCGAACATCATGCATGGGTTTAATGACTTTACCCATGTAGACTCGCATGGAGACTTCCCCGGCATCCTCAAAGGTATACGCAAGAAAGCGGGCACGGTGGTATTTGGTTTCAGCAATAGCGGTTTCCTGTGTCTTGCTGGCGTAGTAGACGCCGTGGCTGCCATCGCTAAAACGGCTTGGTCGGTCTAGGCTCACGTGGGTAAATGCCGCCATGACAGGGGATGTACCCGGGCCGGTAATACGATCTTCAGCCGGAATCAGGGCGATGTCACCAACTTCATCGCGGAGCCTGTCGTTGGTGAGTGATTCGATGTAATAGAGTTCATCCATCAACTCGGGGTCCACGAGGTGCTCAAAAAAATTGATGGGTGGGTATTCTGAGGGAATTATCCGGTATTGCTGTGGCCAGTCGAGTTCTGTAATGGGTGGGTAGCCCACTTAGAGTCCTCGTTGTGCATCAAGATAGCGTCGAACATCGGACAAGTCGACAATACTGCCAGCGAGCATTCTATCCAGTGCGCTTTGAGCATTAAATCCCGGAGCGGCGTTAGGTTTGCGCACCCATTCATCTGCGGCCCGAGGGGAGGGCAGCAGGATATTCAAAGCTTTGTATATGCCGAGCAGATAGCTGATACGTTCCAGGGCGTCCCGACTCATGCGGGCGGTAGTTTTCTCAGCCTTCCATTTATAGAAGGTGGATTCGGGAGGTACCCCCAGCAGCGTGCGTTCTTCAGCGACGGAGAGTTTCCAGTGAGCAGACACGTTGAAGAATGCCTGCAAGGCGGCACTGGCGACCCGCCTAGGGTCATGCTGAGTTTGATGTTTGGCTATATTTGTCAAATAACGACTCCACAAATAGACTATATTATATATATACTCCATAGTGAGAATTTTATCAAGTTTGCGTAAATCTAGTATGGGTGGGTGTCAGGATGGGATTGCGGGATGCTTCAAGCACAATCTGTCGGCCTTCGAATTCGGTCTAAATCCCTGAGATAATTCTCCAATGTTATCGCAGAATGGTTTGCTAGACGCAG
>JBGMRO010000319.1:0-5174 GCA_048061555.1 Thiohalomonadales bacterium
GTTTTAAGGGATGTGTTACAGCAGGAAAAAGGGCTTCGGCTAGTCAGTATGAAAAGTATTGGCGCCACAGAGCTATTTTCCATGCAAGCTATTAGTGGTGACAATGAGGGTACAATACAACAGCGACAGGTGGCCAAATTATTACAATTTTATAAGGATAGAGACAAGTACGGTCTAGATGCCGATTTTGATAAATCCAGGGCAGATTTGGTAAAACAACAAGCGAGAGAAAATCGCAAGAATGCTGAAGTCCCCCAAGTGTATAAACATGGCATATTGCTAGATATGGTGGGTGACTACTCCTCTACGCTGCGTTACTTAAAAAAATTAGAAAATTTACCTTGGAAATTCTACTGGGATGCTGTTCGTTATGAAGTGACGAACTATCCCAAAGCTAGGATACGTATTTTGGTGAATACGATCAGTTTAGATAAGGAATGGGTACATGTTTAACCAGACTTACAGTTATGGGTAACGTAATTATCTATTATGAATAAAGTTAACAGGGAAATTAAATGGATGTTTATGCAGTTAGTATTGTTAACGCTCGCTAGTGTGCTTATGACTAATATAGAGGCTAAAGTTAAAGATCCAACTAAACCGGTATTTTTTAGCCAGAAAAAAACTCCAGTTAGGGTACAGCGCAAAATTGTACACGTACCATTAGTGCTAAACTCAATTTTGATATCGGAACAGCGTAGGTTAGCAGTCATCAATAACGTCTTAGTTGGTGTCGGTGATATGGTGGATAAAGCTAAAATTGTAGAGATTAATAGAGACTATGTCATTGTCGTACGTCAAAAAAAATCTAGTCGGTTAGCGTTTGGTCAGTCAATACGGAAAATAATTCGGCCAATAACTCGTTAAATATATTAGTGAAGTAATGTAGTTAAGTATGCACTGTTTCGGGACCGGAAGAATATATCAGTGAAATTGGTTTTATATAAATATTATCACCTGGCTTGCCTAACTGCAATATTGCTTCTATTAAGTGCATGCAGTAGCACTATGTCTCATCGGACAGCGGTATTGGAACAATATGATCGGGCTATCAGGGAGATGGCAGATACAGTAGAGACCAATATAAGTAGTGATGATGAAAATGAAAAATATCTAAGCAATTTGCCGATTGATGTGGATTCAGCGCTTAAACCTAAACTATATGCAAGTTTGCATAACAAAAGAAAGGTAGATATGCAGCGTCGTTTTGACATTAAAGTCGACAATTTACCCGTCAATACATTCTTACTTAGCTTGGTTAAGGGAACCGAGATTAATATCGTCCCTCACGCAGACCTAGAAGGGAATGTCAGTCTGGATCTTAAGAACGTTACCATACGTGATGTTCTGGTTAAGTTGTCAAACGCATACGGATACGATTTCAATTATGATGAGTCAGGTTATGATGTCTATAAACCCAAACTTTATAGTAAAATATACCATGTAGACTATCTGAATATTGAACGAATAGGGCGTTCACAAGTTCGGGTAAGTTCGGGTCAAGTTAGTGATATGAAGTCCCAGAAGAAAAACTTAATGGGTCAAATTTCGCCACCCAAAAAAGATAATGCCTCGCACTCCTTAAGTGGCACCGAGGTGCAAACCACTACAAAAAGTTCTTTTTGGAACGACCTACATGCGTCGATAGAATCAATTATTGGTAAAGATAATGGCCGGAGCGTCGTCGTTAATGCCCACTCTGGGGTGATAATCGTGCGCGCCATGTCTGAGGGGCAGCGGCGCGTAGCAGAATTTCTAGAAGTAACGCAAACAATTATTTCACGGCAAGTTTTACTAGAAGCAAAAATTATCGAAGTTGTGCTGTCTGATAGTTTTCAAACGGGTATTAACTGGGCCGCGCTAGCCGGCTCGGGTGACAATAAAGCCTTGTTTGGGCAGATCGGAGCTAGACCACTCTTTAATGGCGATGAAATACCTGACATAAGCAATGGGATAGGAGGTCTCGACCCTACCGCTGGTATTTTTTCCATGGCGATAAAGACCAAAAACTTTGCCGCCTTTATTGAAGCCCTCGAGACGCAAGGTGATGTGCATGTATTGTCTAGCCCTAGAGTTTCTACGATCAATAACCAAAAGGCGATAATTAAGGTCGGCTCTGATGAATTTTTCTTTACGGACGTCACGACACAAACCGTCACGAATATATCCACTACCCAGTCCATTAATGTGGAACTCACACCGTTTTTCTCCGGGGTGGCCTTAGATGTAACGCCACAGATTAATGCCGATGATATGGTAACGTTGCATGTACATCCTTCTGTCAGCAAAGTGACTGAAAAAGTCAAAGAAATTTCGGTGAGTAGTTCCGAAACCTTCAATATACCGCTCGCCTTAAGTACGATTCGAGAGTCGGATAGCATTGTCCAGGCCAGGAGCGGCCAAGTTATTGTGATAGGTGGTTTAATGCAAAATACGATTGACGACAAAAGCTCAGGTATCCCTTTTCTGGGTGAAATCCCAATCATAGGGGGCTTGTTCCGCCATCAAGAAAATCGTAGCCGAAAAAGCGAATTGATCATCCTATTACGGCCCGTAGTCATAAAGAATAGTAAGCAATGGGACGGTATTGTAGATTCTGGAATAAGTAAGGCTATGCGGGGGGTTCAATAATATGCTGACGACGACATATACCTTACAAAATCCTACTCATGGGTTTGTGAGGCCTGTTTCTTCGATTATGCTTTTAATAATGATTATATTGCCAATATTGATGGGTTCGCACGTGCGCGCAAGCCCTATCGCGAATGAAAGTTCGACACAGTTGCAAATAGGCGCAGGTAGTAAAAATAATATATCGATGCGTCCACTCTCCAATATACAATTAGCGGATGAATATTATAGGCACGGTATAGATATGCAGAGTCGCGGAGAGACTTTGGCCGCCATCACGAATTTTGAGCATAGCCTGCTACTCAATAAAAATGATCCAGCCGCGGCCATAGCATTGGCAAGATTATATTATTCAAATGAAGACTATCAGGCATCCATAACACTTGCCTCGGACAGCCTGAAGTTACACCCGAATAGTCGCGAGCTTTTTATACAACTAGCACATGATTACTCGGCGTTACATTTGTACAAAAAAGTAATCAAGACTCTCGACGGCAGACCGGGGACATTAGGTAGTGAGGCGCAATCGAGTTCACTGCTCGCTTATGCCTTTATTAAAACCGGTGAATTTACACGGGCGTCAGATATCTACCATAGTTTAAAATTGACACAACCAAAAAAACCTGTTTGGTGGCTAGGTAGTGCGATCGCCTTAGAAGGTTCGGGAGATATCGAGAAGGCATTGTTGGCGTATGTGGACTTGAAGGAACAATATAGTCTATCAAAAACCCTCAAGCATTTTGTCAATAGTAAGATTGTTAGTCTGCATAAGCAACAACAATCCTCGACGAGATGATTTTACATGGCGCCACGAAATAGAATTCGTTTGGGTGATTTGCTGGTAGAGCACAAGTATATCTCCGAAGGTCAGTTGTCATCGGCACTGAACGAACAAAAAAGGACCGGTCGAAAACTCGGGCGTGTGCTGGTTGAACACGGATATATTAAAGAAGATCAGATCTTAAAGTTATTGTCTACACAATTAAAGCTGCCTTATATCGATTTAGCCGAGTTTACATTTAGCCCGGACATCGTAAAAATTGTGCCGGAAACCGTGGCACGGCGATATCGAGTCATCGCTTTACATCATGAGCAGGATGGCCTCTTGATCGGCATGGCCGATCCCACAAATATTTTCGCATTTGATGAGCTGGTACGCCTACTAAAGCAACCCATCGTATTGGCGGTCGTGCGTGAAAGCGATTTATTGCTGGCGATAGATCAACAGTATCAACGGGATGGTGAGATACAGAGTCTGGCGGCCGAGGTCGATGAAGATATCGCAGAAAATGTATTCGACATTAACACCCTCAATCAAGGACCGACACAATCAGATGCCCCCGTTGTAAAATTAATAGAGACCATATTTGAAGATGCCATAAAAATGCGGGCATCAGATATTCATATCGAGCCCGATGAAAAGGTTCTTCGTATCCGACGCCGTATTGACGGGGTCTTATTCGAACAAGTGATGGATGAAAAACGTATTGCGGTTGCCCTGATTTCAAAATTGAAATTGATGGCCGGCATGGATATTTCTGAGAAACGCCTACCCCAAGATGGGCGTTTCGACCTCAAGGTGAAAGATAACGCCGTGGATGTGCGAGTAGCGACGATGCCCACCACGACGGGGGAGGCGATAGTCATGCGCTTGCTCGATCGCAGTAATAATATCTTGAGTCTCGATAACCTTGGTCTGCACGCAGACCTACTGCAAATCATCAAACGCCAAGTTCAACGACCGCACGGATTATTGTTAGTAACAGGGCCAACCGGTAGTGGAAAAACGACAACCTTGTATTCAATGTTGAATGAATTGAACAGCCCACAAAAAAAAATTATTACGGCCGAAGATCCGGTTGAATACCAACTACCGCGCATAAACCAAGTACAGATCGCCGCCAAGATTGGTTTAAACTTCCCGACGGTCTTGCGAAGCACCTTGCGCCAAGACCCTGATGTGATGTTTATTGGTGAGATTCGAGACAAAGAGACCGCCGATATCTGTCTACGTGCGGCGATGACGGGACACCTCGTATTGTCCTCACTACATACCAATGATTCCATTAGCACCGCCATGCGACTTATCGATATGGGGGCCGAGTCATTCCTGGTTGCGGCATCGATAAACGTAATTATTGCACAACGACTGATCCGCAAGGTATGTGAAAATTGTAGGCAGGACTATATATTGTCGCAGATCGACAAGGCCTGGTTGGATAATACCGCCATGTCTGAGCATATTTCGCATCGATATGTCGAAGGTGTTGGTTGTAGTCGTTGCAATAATACCGGTTTTCAAGGAAGAATGGCGATTCATGAAATACTAGAGTTCAACGATCCGCTTAGGAATTTTGTTCGCCGCGGTGAATTCGAAGAGTTTAAACAAGCAGCAATACAGCAGAAATCTTTTACCAGCTTGCAGGTGGCCGGAATTAATGCAGCAATCTCGGGCCATACGAGTCTTAGCGAAGCGATTCGTATAGGGGGTTGGTTGTAATGCCCTTGTTTGCCTATAAGGCGCGTAGCCAACGTGGCGAGGC
>JBGMRO010000320.1:0-5172 GCA_048061555.1 Thiohalomonadales bacterium
GGCATATGCAGATGACGCAGAAAAAACCGCCGTATAAATCAGCAATATGTTAGATAATCGTCTAAGAGTTTGCCGTTTTATAATAGAGACTGATAATCGCACTAATCTACCTCACAACTCAGAAATGCTTGATTGTTTCGTGTGCAGATCATAACAAGGCTGTTAGATTTTAAAAAGGGATTTTTACCGCAATCAAACCTGCGCAGTACATTAGGGGCTATTAACTGTATATAATGTAATGGCTTAATTCATGGTTGGTGATAAAGAAGGGCTGGATCGGCAAAACTGACTTTATGGTTTAAATACCTTAATTTGTAATTCATTCACGGCCTTGAAGTGTTTGGCATTGCTCGTAACCAGTGTCATATTATTCTCAATTGCAGTGGCTGCAATAATGGCATCACCTGCTCTCATATTCGATGAAAGAGCATAGCCTTCTACATATATAAGTGCTCGGTGCCCGATATTTTCAGAAAACGGTAAAATAGAAAATTCGAATTCGCAAATAAAATCCTTTACAGTTTTGTGCTGTGCCTTGTTTTTCGCACCCTGTAGTAATTCCATATAACTTTGCACGGAAAGATATTTATCCTCGTCTTTATCAATAAGCCTGGCCGCTTTCTCATTTCCTTTTTGAACCCAAATCAGGATATCTGTATCAAAAATCATAACGAGGCTGTCTTAGCAGCTCTAATGCTTCTAAGGTGGTTTCATTTGTTTCTTTGTTCATCCCAAAAAATGGGTGATCTTTAATTTTTAATGCAGATTTTTTTCGTACCGGTTTAATAATACCTTTAATTTTACCGTGATATAACACCGTAACACTTTCATTCCTGTCAAGCGCCTTCAGAATTTCATGCGTTTTATACCTTAAATCTACTATTGACGCCTTCATAACAATTCCTGACCCGCATCTAATTATGTCTATATATTATAGACATTTTCTATATTTTTTCAAGAGCCTGCTAACGCGATAAATCTATATCTGAATATGATTATGAGAATTTGAAATCCAACACTTCACGCATAAATGGCGTTACAAATTCTGCTTGTCTCGCCACACGTAGTTGTTTGCCCTGCTGGTATAGATCTATAATCTGGGTCATTCGCGTGCGCGCACGATGCACCAATACCCGCACATTGCCTGCGCTTTTACCCATGATTTCACCCACTTCTGCTAACCTCAGACCTTCTATTTCTCGCAAGATCAAAGCGGTACGCTGTGATGACGGTAACGACTGCAAACCTAAAGATATAAACGCCTTTAGTTCTTCGCTACTATGGATCTCTTCTGGTGTATTCATGTGCCATTTATTAGGTGTACAGGCGCCACACCCATTGCCCTTGTCGTTGAATTGTGTGTATTTTCCGGAAGGGTCGTGCCAACCATCTATTTCTGCCATCGCGACACTACGCTTTTCTTTTTTGAGGCGGGTCTTTGCAACGTTGCCGACGATCGCGAGCAACCAAGTACGTAGACTCGACTGCCCCTTAAAGTTTTTTATACCACGGGTGATTTTGATCCACGCGTCTTGCACGACGTCATCGGCATGCGCATCACCCACTATCGCCCTGGCCATTCGTTTCATGGCCTGATGCTGCTCGCGAACCACTATTACGTAAGCGCTCTCGTCTTTGGCGATCATGTCGGTGATCAGTTGATGTTCTAACGCTTTTTGCTTGTGTTTATGCTTCATATTATCTCCGCTGATAAAATTCTCAGATATGGATTCACTACTAATGGTATGGGTTATACCGATACTTTTAGTAAGAATAATTGCGAAACATCACACAATTATCCAGATCCGATATCATTCTAAGGAGATTTGCTGAATTGTTTAATTTAGGGTAGTACTGGGGGACTCGTTGGCGTTGCATCAACCATGCAGATGTCGCTGCAGACCCGAGAGCTGCATGATACTCGTGGCGATCTCCTCTATCGATACATGACTACAATCGAGATAGGGAATATTTTCATCGTGATATAATTTTTCCACGGTTTTTATTTCAAACTTACATTGTTGTAGCGATGCGTAACTGCCCACAGATCTTCGTTCCTGCCGAATCTGCTGCAATCGTTGTACGCTTATAGTAAGACCAAAGAGTTTCATTTTGTGTTTGCGTAAAATATTCGATAGACCAGGCTTCAACCAATCTTCTTCGGTAATAGGGTAGTTAGCCACCCGCAATCCATACTGCAAGGCCAGATATAAACTAGTCGGCGTTTTACCTGAACGTGAAACGCCAATGAGAATGACATCGGCGTCGGGATAGTTACGATGGTTGAGACCGTCGTCGGTACTCAAGGCGAAGTTGACGGCGTCAATTCTTTCTTTATAGTTGGCATAGACATCCATACCGTGACTACGACCCATGGTCGTGCTTGCCTTGCATGCCAATTCTGTTTCTAATGACGCAATGAACGGAGCAAAAAAATCGAGTAATAGTGCGTTGCTGGTAGCAATAATCTTGCGAATGGGTGCGTCAATCAAGGTACTGAATATTAACGGTCGGCAACGGTCTTCAAGCGCGGCCTGATTAATTTGCATCACCACCTGCTGAGCCTTTTTGGCATTGTCGATATACGGTAATATCGTTTTGTGGAAGTTAATATCGCTGAACTGTGTCAGTAGACCATGCCCGAGCATTTCGGCGGTAATGCCAGTGCGATCTGAAATGAAAAATACAGACCGTTTCATTTTGGCTTTTGAGAAGTGTGTGTATTACTCTCCAGTATTTTATGAGACGGAGATCGATTAGCTTGGTAGTGCTTGGCAAGAAACAAACCCGTCTCTAGCACGGTGTCAGGATTTAGCGATATGCTAGAAATTTGTTCTTGCAATAACCAAAGCGCAAAATCAGGATGATCGGACGGCCCCTGACCACATATTCCAATATATTTTCCTTCGTCGTTACAGGCCTTAATTGCCATGTGTAATAATTTTTTGACCGCCGGGTCACGTTCATCGAACATATCTGCGATCAATCCCGAGTCTCGATCCAGCCCTAGTGTCAACTGGGTAAGGTCGTTGGAACCGATTGAGAAACCGTCAAAGTATTGTAAAAACTCCTTTGCCAACAAGGCATTGGATGGTATTTCACACATCATAATTAGTCGCAAGCCATTTTCTCCGCGTTGCAATCCGAATGACGCCAACAGCTCGACGACTTGCTTGGCTTCGTTTACCGTACGGGTAAATGGGATCATGACCTCCAGATTATTTAGTCCCATGGTATCGCGCACATATTTTATGGCGCGGCACTCCAGTTCAAAGCAGGCCTGAAATTCTTGCGCCAAATAGCGTGATGCACCACGAAATCCAATCATGGGATTTTCTTCTTGTGGCTCGTAACGATCTCCACCCAATAAATTGGCGTACTCATTAGATTTAAAATCCGAGGTACGTACAATTACAGGCTGTGGGTGAAACGCCGCGGCCAGCGTGCTGATACCTTCCACTAATTTTTCGACATAAAAACTGACCGGGTCGGCATACGCGGCACTACGTCGATTTATCTCCTGCTGCAACCGTGTAGGCTGTTGCGCGAACTCCAGAATCGCTCGTGGGTGGATGCCGATGGTCTGATTGATTAAAAATTCTAGACGTGCCAAACCCACACCAGCGTTGGGAATTCGGCTAAAGTCGAAAGCTCGCTCTGGATTACCGACGTTCATCATGAGTTTCACGGGTAGATCAGGTGTGCTGCCTGCCGCATTTTGCAGCACCTCAAATGCTAGCTGGCCATGATATATTATTCCGGTATCGCCCTCCGCACAGGAAACGGTTACCTCTTTTGTATTCGTCAGTCGGTTGGTTGCGTCGCCACAACCAACCACCGCGGGTATGCCTAATTCTCTAGCAATAATCGCTGCATGACAGGTACGGCCACCTCGATTGGTCACGATAGCCGCGGCGCGTTTCATGATGGGCTCCCAGTCGGGATCGGTCATGTCGGTTACCAACACATCTCCGCGATTGACCTGATTCATTTGCGCCAGATCGTTGATTATACGAACCTGTCCGGCGCCTATTCTTGCACCGATCGAACGTCCCTCACAGAGGACTTCGGATCGATTTTTTAATACATAGCGCTCGATCACCTGTCCGTTGTTACGACTTTTAACCGTTTCCGGACGTGCTTGTACGATATAGAATTGCTGGTTTTCTCCGTCGAGTGCCCATTCGATATCCATCGCCGTTTTGTAGTGTTTTTCGATGAGCAGCGCCTGTCTAGCCAATTGCTCTAATTGTGGGTCCGTCAGGCAAAATTTTTCACGCTCGGCCGCATCGACTTCGATTATCTGTGTACTGCTTTTATGTTGATGATCCTCTGTATAAACCATCTTGATCGCTTTGCTGCCTAAGTTTCGACGTAAGATAGCGGCGCGACCCGCTGCTAACGCCGGTTTATAGAGATAAAATTCATCAGGATTTACCGAACCCTGTACGACCGTCTCACCCAGGCCATAAGCCCCGGTAATCAATACCACATTGTCAAAACCCGACTCGGTATCCACGGTAAACATCACCCCGCTGGCACCCTTATCACTACGCACCATCTGTTGAATACCGACCGATAATGCGACTTCACTATGGGCAAATCCCTGATGCACTCGATAGGCAATCGCACGATTATTATAGAGTGAGGCATACACATCTTTGACTGCGTGCAATACGTTCTCAATACCCTGCACATTGAGATAAGTCTCCTGCTGTCCTGCAAACGAGGCATCGGGCAGATCTTCGGCGGTCGCCGACGAACGCACTGCAACGCTCAAAGTGCCACCATTTTCCATTTTTTGGTAGGCATTCGCTATCGCGTCTTGCAGTGCTTGACTCAATGGCGTATCGTTAATCCAATCTCTTATTGTCTGGCCCACCGCAGTCAGCGCGTCTACGTCATCGACGTTGAGTTTTCCTAATAGACTATTGATTCGATCTGCCAGGCCTGCTTGCTGCAAAAACTCCTGGAATGCATATGCCGTGGTCACAAATCCACCGGGGACTTGCACACCGAGCACCGATAAGTTCTTGATCATTTCACCCAGAGATGCGTTCTTGCCGCCGACCTCCGCGATATCACACAGGGTCACGGTCTGTAAATCTTGGATGTATTTTTTCACGGTGATATACCTCACTGCTTGGCCTAACCGACATATAAAAGGGCGTT
>JBGMRO010000321.1:0-5163 GCA_048061555.1 Thiohalomonadales bacterium
ACTTGCGCATTCTTGGGGTCATTCTCCAAGATCGTGGTCAGGTCACTCTCTAGCAGATCTAGCTCACCAAGCTTTTCGGCAATAAGCGCACGTGCGTATCGGATACTGGTTTCATTTGGCGTATTGGCCAATAACTCAGTATAAAAAGCCTTGGCCTCATTGAATTGACCGGCTTCGCGCATGATATCGCCTTCCAACAATTGCAGCTGTAATGTCTGTTTATCTGAGTCCGGTAGAATGGTATGAATATAGGTGCGCGCGTCTAGGTATTTCTCCTCCTGGGTCAACAGCGCGACCACTCGAACCTGCGCATTGTAATAAAGCTCACCACGCTTGACGCTGGAATAGCGGTCAATCGCCACATTATAATCTTTTTCTAATTCGGCGATTTGTCCAAGGTAATAATTGGATTCGTTTAGGCGCTTGCCCAACTTGACCACCTTTTCCAAGTATAATTTTGCCGCTTCGAGATTGTTTATCTTGAGTGCCAAAACTCCCGCGAGATAGTGAATTTCTTCATTACGGGGCGCCATTTCGGTCAACTTAGAGGTTTGCTCAAAGGCTTCTTCAAATTGACCATTTTCGGTCAACATGCGCGCGTAACTGATACCGACGTCCAGGCTATCACCCATATTGTCATCGATGGCAGACTTTAAGAACTTAATGGCCTCAGGTTTACCTTTACCCAGCGCCAAGACCCTACCCTTCAATATAACCGCGTTGGACCAATCTTCCCTTAAGGCCAAGGCGCTATCGAGAGCCGCCGATGCCTCATCGAACTTTGCTAGGCGTAACAATAAATGTCCATAAGCGAACATCGCTTCAGGTACATGTCGATAGGTCTCGATGACTTGCTCCATGACCCCCTGGGCAATGGCGCGATCGGGTACCCGTACGAGCTGGGCCGTGACGACCCCAAAACCTTTGCCGGGTTTATCGGTAGAAAGCTCGATCATACGTTTGAAATGAGGAATCGCTTCGGCAGAACGACCTACACGCAATAACACCGCAGCATACGAACGATGCGCTTCAGGATTGCCGGAATCTAGATCGACCCAAATCTCATTGGCCTCCAAGGCACGTTTATTGTCGTCGGCATAGGCGGTCATCTGCGCGGCGCGGGCGATAGCGGCGAGATCCTTGGAGTCCTTCGCGACTTCAAGATAATTATCGATAGCGAGGTCAAGATTGTTGCTGCGTTGCGCAGATATCTCAGCAACCAACAATTTATATAGGTTTTGAGGGGAAATCGAGGTCTCTACCGGCGGTTTTTCCGAATCTACAGCAGCATTGGTTGCGGCAGTACTGGACGCATCCGTATGACCTACTGTCTCGCCTGCTTGTTGAGAACTATTCTCATCTTCAGAAGAATTTAGCGCATTACTCGCGCAGCCCGTAACGGCTAATAGTAAGATTGAGCAGAAAATTAAGGTTAAAAGGCGTGAAAAATGGGTCATTCAGATCTCCTGTGATCGTTACTTTTCTTGCTTTACTTCAATAAATTCAAAGTGTCTGTGAGATACAGATAGCATAACGAACCGGTAAAAATAATTTGTACGAAAAATAAAGTACCATATTTAAATTAAATAAGGTATGACTAATTTGTGACTAAAGGTAACCCCAATTTAGCCTAGCGCTATCGCAATTTCGTGTTTTGCGATTAAATTTCATTTAATTAGACCACCGCAGAGGCCGTTATTCACATATAGTTAAGGTAAATTAACCAAAATTCGGATAGAATTAGTTCCATTACTTTTTTTTATTATGCAAAACCATGCCTATATTAGCTTTTGGTATTAATCACAAAACAGCGCCCATAGATGTGCGAGAAAAGGTCTCCTTTGAGCCCGCTCAAATTTGCACCGCGTTACGTGACCTAGTCTCACAAACGCCTGTACAAGAGGCCGCCATAATATCCACGTGTAACCGCATGGAGCTGTACTGTGGCTTAGATTTCTCTGACCATAAATCCGTCATCGATTGGTTGGCCGCCTACCACCACATGAGTAGCCAAGCCATCGAACCGTATATCTACACCCACCCAGATCAGGAAGCCGTCCGTCATGCCTTGCGCGTCGCCAGTGGCCTAGACTCCATGGTGCTCGGAGAACCACAAATACTCGGGCAAATGAAAGAGGCCTATTTCACCGCCAGTGAGGCCGGCACCCTCGGCGGCCAGTTAGACCGCTTATTTCAACATACCTTCTCTGTTGCCAAACAAGTTCGTACAGATACCGCGATTGGCGCCAGCCCTGTATCCATCGCCTTTGCGGCCGTCAGCTTGGCCAAGCAAATCTTTAGCGAATTTGAAAACAAGACCGCCCTCTTGATCGGTGCAGGCGAAACCATCGAGCTCGCCGCCAGACACTTACACGACAGTGGCTTGGGTCGTATGATTATCGCCAATCGTACCGTCGAAAACGCGCGTGGCCTGGCCGAAGAATTCAATGCCTACGCAATCTCTTTGTCTGAAATCCCTGGCCACTTGGCCGAGGCCGACATCGTCATATCTTCGACCGCGAGCCCACTGCCCATACTTGGCAAAGGCAGCGTCGAGAGCGCCCTTAAGATACGCAAACACAAACCCGTATTAATGGTCGATATCGCGGTACCCCGCGACATAGAGCCAGAGGTTGCCAATCTAGACGATGTGTATCTTTACACCGTAGATGATATGCAAGAAATCATCCAGGAAGGGCTGCGATCTCGACAAGAGGCGGCCGATCAGGCCGAAGAGATCATTAACGTACAAGTCTCACACTTTATGAGCTGGTTACGTTCCTTGAGCGCGGTATCCACTATTCGCGCCGTGCGTGACTTAGCGGCAGTCACCCGTGAAAAAGAGCTAGCACTCGCCATGGAACAACTGACCGCCGGTAAAGACCCTAAGGCAGTCATGCACCAGCTGGCCCATCGGCTGACCAATAAATTGATGCATACACCCAGTGTCCGTTTGAAAAAGGCCGGTTATGATGGCCGCACAGACGTCTTATCCGTGGCGCAAGAGTTATTTGATATCAAGCCCTCTGACCTCTAAGTGCTACACGAGACTTCTGATCCTAACCTCATACACGCCGACCCTATAAAACCCTGACCGAATAGACATTACAGTGAAAGACTCCATCCGTAGTAAGCTGGAAACGCTTGCCGATCGCCTAGAAGAAATTAGCGCACTAATGGCGGACCCCGAGGTCATGGGCAACCAAAATCAGTTTCGTGATTTGTCCAAAGAATATGCGCAACTCAACCCCGTGGTTGGGTGCTTCAATGCCTATAACAAGACCCTAGTCGATATCGAGTCTGCCGAAGAGATGCGCAAGGACAGCGACCCCGATATGCGCGCCATGGCCGAAGACGAGATAAAAGAGGCCAAACAGGCACGCGAATCCTACACCCTTGAGCTGCAAAAACTGCTACTACCCAAAGACCCAGACGACGACAACAACATTTTTCTGGAAATACGCGCCGGTACCGGTGGTGACGAGGCCGCCCTATTTTCGGGTGATCTGTATCGCATGTATGCACGCTATGTGGAAAACCGCCGCTGGACCCTCGAGATCATCAACGACAATCGAGGTGAACACGGTGGACACAAAGAGATCATCCTTCGCATCATCGGTGTCGGCGCCTACTCGCAGCTAAAGTTTGAATCCGGCGGGCACCGCGTGCAACGCGTGCCAGAGACCGAGTCGCAGGGTCGCATACATACCTCGGCCTGTACGGTCGCGGTCATGCCCGAGGTGGCCGAGATCGAACAGGTCGAAATCAACAGTGCCGACCTAAAGGTCGATACCTTTCGTGCCTCCGGTGCCGGTGGACAGCATGTCAATAAAACGGATTCGGCCATTCGCCTCACCCACCTGCCCACGGGCATCGTGGTCGAATGTCAGGATGAGCGCTCTCAACACAAAAACCGCGCCCGGGCAATGTCACTGCTAGCCTCACGTATTCGTGCCCAGGAGCAGGAAAAGCAAGACGCCGAGCAGGCCGCCGCACGCAAATCCCTGGTCGGCTCCGGTGACCGCTCCGAGCGCATCCGCACCTATAATTTCCCGCAAGGCCGGGTTACCGACCATCGCATTAATCTTACCCTCTACAAGCTCGGTGAGCTTATGGAAGGCCAGCTGGACCTGGTATTGAAACCACTCATCAACGAACACCAGGCCCAACAGCTCACCTCACTTGGAGATGAGTAAGACCAGGTTATCGACACTTGCGAGTGTTTTGGCCTGGGCCAGAGACCTTTTTCAGAACAGCCAAGCGCTGCTCGACCACTCATCACACGGCCTCGATGCCGAGATATTACTCAGCTTTTGTATACGCAAACCACGCACGTATCTACGCTGCTGGCCTGACCGCGAAGTCTCCGCAGACTCGAAAAAACAATTTGAACAACTCGCACTACGCCGTGCACAAGGTGAACCCATCGCTTATTTGACCGCACGACGCGAATTTTGGGATATGACCCTACAAGTCACGCCAGCTACCCTGATCCCCCGCCAGGATACCGAGGTACTGGTCGAGGCCGCGCTGGAATTAATACCGCAGGGACAGGCCTGGCACATTGCAGATCTTGGCACCGGCAGTGGTGCTATCGCCCTGGTCTTGGCGAAACACCGCCCGCGTAGTCACCTCGTGGCTGTGGATAATTCTAGAGAGGCCTTAGCACTCGCAGAGGCCAACGCCAAACAACAGGCCATTACCAATATTAGTTTTCTATGTAGCCACTGGTTTGACCAACTACCCCTGGCGACGTTTGATCTTATCGCCAGCAATCCGCCCTATATTGCCGTTGACGACCCCCACCTACAACGCGGCGACGTGCGCTTTGAACCCAAGCAGGCCTTAGTATCAGGCAAGACCGGGCTGGATGACCTGCAACACCTGATACGTCATGCCGCAGATTATTTGAACCCTTCGGGTTACCTCATGCTGGAACACGGTTATGACCAAGCCGATGCGGTTAGAGCGCTTTTCGAACAATCGAATTGGATAAATATTGTTACCTTTCAAGACCTAAGCGGACATGACCGCTGCACAACTGCACAACGAGCGCGCTGATAATTCTAAAAAGTCGTCGAGGATTTAGTAAAAAACCGTAACTGCTCAGGCAGTTCCGGTAAAGCGTCATATCAAGGCAAAAATCTTAAGATAAGTTACTGT
>JBGMRO010000322.1:0-5152 GCA_048061555.1 Thiohalomonadales bacterium
AATGGTGGCGTGAAAGTATGGAAAAAACCTATAATGGATATCCACAACACCCCATACAATTCGCGCTTGTTGGACCGATTGAGAAAATGAATTTACCATTAAGTCTATTTCTTGAAATCATCCAAGGGATGGAAATGGATTTACAACAATCTCGCTACCATACCTTTGAAGAACTCCAACATTACTGTTATCTTGTCGCTAGCACCGTGGGCCTGCTGGCAGTTAGAATATTTGGCTATAATCACAACGATGTATTAAAATACGCCGAAAATCTGGGATTCGCACTGCAATTGACGAATATTGTCCGGGATGTGCGTGAAGATGCATCTCGTGGACGAATATACCTCCCCTTACAAGAATTAGAGAAACACGGCGTAACAGAACAAAATATACTAGAACACAGACACGGGCCGGCTATGAACGCACTACTGGCAGAACAAGTTAAACGCGCCCACTCATACTACGATCTAGCATTTTCATACCTACCCGACGCAGAACGCCAGAAACAACGCTGCGGGATCATTATGTCGGAGTTATATCGTCGCATATTGGTAAAAATAGAAAAAGATGCGGCCAGCGTTCTTGATAAACGAATATCTTTGTCGCCCATGCACAAACTTTGGATCGCTTGGACTACCTATCGCCGAGAAAATAAATGTACTTACTCTAAATAGTACTCGTCCATAAACAGGGATATTTGAATATATAAGCGTTAATAATCATACTTTTTCATGAAAAATATTGTAACGACGAACCACATATACGAACAATCAAAGTGAGCAAAAAACAACCAGTAATAATCGTCGGCGGAGGTTGGGCGGGCCTAACTACGGCGGTAGAATTAACTCGCAATAAAATCCCTGTGCTGTTGCTAGAATCGGCAAAACAGCTAGGCGGTCGCGCAAGACGTGTGCCGTTTAAAGACGATATTGCGCCTACAGAAAAAAACAGGAATGAACCTACAGCCCTGCAATCTAGCGTGGACAATGGCCAACACATTTTATTGGGTGCCTACGAAACGACATTAGACCTACTAAAAACTGTGGGTGTAAAAGAAAAAGAAGCATTTCGTCGCTCGATACTAGTTTTCAATATGAAGTCTAAGAAATATAAAAATGTAAAACTTCGTGTCGGACGATTACCTGCTCCTTTTCACTTCGTGAAGGGACTACTTACGGCAAAGGGACTGTCTGCCAAAGAAAAAATAAGTGCGCTGCGATTCAATTACCAGATGACAGAGCAGGAATTTGAATTAAAATCGGATATATCCTGTCTACAACTTTTACAAAACCACAAGCAATCTGAACGCATTATCAAATTTGTTTGGCAACCCTTATGTGTCGCGACACTCAATACGCCAATAGAAGAGGCCTCGGCACAAATTTTTTTGACAACTTTGCGAGAAACCTTTGCACACGCCAGGCGAGATTCTCACTTTCTTTTTCCTCGACGAGATCTCAGCGCCCTGTTTCCAGACCCTGCAATGGAGTATATCGAACGACATCACGGCCAGATACGGCTAGCGACTAAAGTGACAAATATTATTCTAGAAAACGATAATATTGTGGGTGTAACCGCACAGGATCAAGTATACGAATCAAAATATGTGGTCCTCGCGACGCCTTTTCACATAACGAAACGATATCTAGACGCCTATACTAATTTATCCAAGGTTAGCGAACAATTAAGTACATTAGAATCACGCCCTATCTGTACGGTCTACTTACATTATGCTAAACGTGTATCAATGGGCCAAGAGATGGTAGGTTTTACAGACTGCACCTCTCAATGGGCCATCAACAGATCTACTGTCGGTCAAAAAGGCCTGATTAGCGTCATTATTAGCGGCAGAGGCCATCATATGTCATTAGATAATGCCGCATTGGCTAATTTAGTCGCTGAGGAGATCGCAGGCTTTTTCCCCCGTTGGCCCCGACCCAAACATTGCATGGTGATTCGGGAGAAACAGGCAACATTAAGCTGCGGCGTTGACGTCAGCAAAGGCAGGCCGGACAACCGAACACCGGTAAATGGACTTTGGCTTGCTGGAGACTATGTCAATACGGGCCTACCAGCGACCATAGAGAGTGCGGTTAGAAGTGGCACTCGCTGTGCACGTGACATAATAAATCGTATACTCTCTTGAAATAACAAACAAACTCGAGCTTCGCTTATCCACCATATTGCAGAGTCGTACGGTATTAACGAGCCACTGAACTCCGAAACTTGAGTAATAACTATTAACGTCATGTACTGATTTTGAGTACGAATTTTTTCGCATTGGTGAGAGTATGTCGGAGTATAAACCGAAATCAAATTTATTAGATAATCATATCATCATGGTTACGGGGGCAGGCGATGGCATTGGTGCAGCGGTTGCAATGGAACTAGCCGCATACGGTGCAACCGTAGTTCTACTCGGGCGTACCCAAAAAAAGTTGGAAGCGGTATACGATCGTATCGAAAAAGCAGGTTATCCACAACCGGCCATATACCCGTTAGAGATGCAAACCGCAATCCAGAAAGATTACACAATACTAGCAAAAACTCTACTCAAAGAGTTTGGGCGGTTGGATGGAATCTTACATAATGCAGCCGTACTGGGTACACTGACACCTCTCGAACATTTTGATTTACGGTTATGGAATCATATTTTACATGTCAACTTAACCGCACCTCTGTTATTGACAAATGCATGCCTACCATTACTAAAAAAAGCGAATAGCGCATCCATTATTTTTACGACTGCAAATGTTGGTTTTAAAGGACAGGCCTATTGGGGTGCCTATGCCATTTCAAAGGCAGGCTGTTCAAATCTCGCCGAGATCATGGCCGAAGAACTAGAAGTCAATACCAATATAAGAGTTAACTCTATTGACCCTGGAACCGTAAAAACACGTATGCATTCATTAGCTTATCCAGGTGACAATGCCACTAACATTCCTCTGCCTGGTGATATCACGACGGTATATCTGTATTTACTCGGATCCGATAGCGAGGGTGTTACGGGTGAACGATTTCACGCGCAGGAATTCTAGAAAAACCGAAATTTTCTCCTATACTACATCTACATCTACATCCAACTCGGCCTATTTCAGATGCCGCTTGTATCGTTTTCTAGATTGTGATTTCCTGAGCTGTTAAGTCTTGGCACAATTTTCGCTTGATGAGGGTCAATCTAATTTAAGCCAAAGCAGATTTATACGCAGTATAATTCCCGGGGCGGTTAAATGGCAACTATGACACATGCGAATAAAAACAAGGTCTTACCTGTAAAAAGTGCCGGTAATTTGGCGGCGCAAATAAATCCCCTTGCACTCCATTACGCCAAGGAGCACAAAGCCGAGGTATTACAACTATCTACCCTATTACAAACGACATTAGATACAAATGAGATACTGAAACAATTTAGCCAACAGCTCAATAAAGTGGTATCACATGATTGTTTTATGTTCATTTCCGAGGCACATTCTACAAATTTTCTGTTAGGTAAACGAGCTAGACACTCATGTACCTATGAATTGAATATTAATAATGAGCCACTGGGTATTCTAACGCTATCCCGAGCTAGTAAATTCTCAGCGGATCACTTGGAAATCATAGAAAATTATATCTGTATATTGCACTATCCCCTTCGGAATAGCCTGTTATACCAAAATGCACTGTCCTCTGCCCATCGAGATGCATTGACCGGCATCGGTAACCGTGCAGCAATGACCACGACCGTACACCGTGAAATCGAGCTTGCCTTTCGCCATAATCGCAGCCTCGGCGTCATCA
Source organism: Thiohalomonadales bacterium (assembly GCA_048061555.1). GTDB lineage: Bacteria > Pseudomonadota > Gammaproteobacteria > SZUA-152 > SZUA-152 > JBGMRO01. Next base: position 3,781 of record JBGMRO010000322.1, read on the forward strand.
TGTTGGATGTAGACCATTTTAAGAATGTGAATGATAAATATGGCCACCAAGCCGGAGACTGTGTATTGCAGTCATTAGTTGAATGTACGGATAAGACGGTCCGCATTACAGATATGCTTTTCCGTTACGGCGGCGAAGAATTTGTCGTTTTGATGCCAGAAACCAATGAGGCTGGGGTACTTCGACTCGCAAAACGTATCCGCAGACGCATTGAAAAGTTGGAAATAGTCGTGAATGACCAAACGATCAAGACAACCGTAAGTCTCGGCATCACTAATTTACACGAAACCGATGACGAAAAATCACTTTTCGCTAGAGCAGATGAAGCCTTATACAAAGCTAAAAGAGAAGGCCGTAATTGCATACGTGTCATACCTGCAGTGGCTACCATCTCTTAATACTGTGTCGAGAGGTTGAACTTACATATCGAAGACAGACAACAATCCAGACAGCGCGGTTTGATTTGACATATGTCCTTCGCATGTTTGACTATCAAGGCATGATACTGATTAAACAAGGTCTCGTCCTTTTCCAGTCGGTCGTGAAAATAGGCTTGTAACAAGGCATAGTCCATTTTTTCTGATGTTTGTCCTAATCGAAAGAACAATCTGCCAGTATAGGTGTCGACAACAAATATCTCCCGCCTAAAGGCGTATAATAAAATATCATCTGCCGTTTCGGGCCCTATGCCATTAACCGCCAATAGACCTGTACGTAAGGTATCGGTATCCCATCCTTGCAAACACTCAAATCCACCATTGCCTTGATACCAACGGCAAAAATTAATAAGCCGACGTGCCTTTACATTATAATAACCAGATGGCCTTAACATGTCCGCCAGCAACTCTGACTCCAATAACAAAAGTTTTTCCGGTGTCATGCAATCTGCTGCAAGTAGATTTTGGATTGCCAATTCAACATTTGACCAAGCCGTGTTCTGCGTCAATATTGCCCCGACCATGACTTCAAAGGGCGCTTTCGCAGGCCACCATTGTTGGTCACCATAAGTGTCAAATAGCGTGTTATAGACTTTTAAAACGATATCCATGCGACAATGTCGGCGCTATCAGCGCAATTTTCGATACTTGTTATTTCTTTTGGTACGCGCCGCTGCGGGGTCTTTTGGCACGCTCATTCCGACCGTGGCATAAAGTTCCTGCAACTGTTTTAACCCTATTTCTTCATATTCTCCACGTCTCAATTTTTTTTGTAATACGATTGGACCAAATTTTATGCGTGACAATCGGCTCACGGTAAGCCCCTGCGATTCCCACAAGCGCCTGACTTCTCGATTGCGACCTTCATTTAAGGTGACACGGTACCAATGATTCGCGCCATCTCCACCGGTATCGATGATACGATTAAATTTAGC
>JBGMRO010000323.1:0-5146 GCA_048061555.1 Thiohalomonadales bacterium
TTAGTATCGAATATTGATTCACTCCATGGTCGGGCGTTATATGGCAATCTCACTGTAGACTTAATGCCGTTTATTTTCGAACGGTGCCATAAATAAGGCAGATCAAAGCTAAGTATATTGTGTCCGATCCATAAGGTTGTATCGTAATAACCCGCCTCGAAATGCCTAAATATAGCATCGTAAAAACCTTGTAGTAAATCGGCCTCAGTCTGTGTTTTGTCGCGATAATCTCGATAAACACATTCAGGCGCCCCGTCGTTAATCGCCCAGCCAATAACAATCAATTCACCTTTTGTTGAATCCAGTGAGGTTTTTCTAACTGCGTTTTCAATCAAACCTGGCCTGGTTTCGTCTCTCCATTTTTGAACACTGTCAGGCTTTTTAATATTGCCGGGACACTTAATATCAATAGAGTCAATTAAAACTTGGCTCTGTGTCGGGATCGTTTCTACATCAATCGTTAATTCTAATATGCTCATAGCGTCCCCCTAGAATGGTATATCATCATCGAAGTCATCACCCACGCCCGGTGGTGGTGCTACTGTCTGTAGTGGTAATGATTGATTCGCGAAATCCTTAGAGTCGCCTTTAATCGGTGTAATCTGTTTAGCTATGATCTTTTGTAAACCATCGGACAGCTTAGTGAGATTTTCCGGGTGTTCTGCGTCATATACAAACGCTTCCCCTTCAATCGCTGGCGCTGGAAATCCTTTTGGTAGCCCCATAATGCCGTTAATTAATGATTTTCCCTTTTCGTTTTTTATGATGCCCAATTGGCAGGGGGCACGTAGAACCTTGCCGACATCCCATATTGGATCGCCCGCGTCATTCATTAACTCGTCATCTTTAAACGCCTTACCGCGCCACGACTCCATATCCTTGCGTAAATTTGAGCCGTCAACTAAAGTGAAGTTATAGAATTTGCCGATCGTTTTCGGTCCTTCCTTTGTGGTACCGCTTTCGTCTGTATACTCAACTCGTTCGCCAGGTACCTCGAATTCAATAAGAACCTGTTGCTTGGTACCGTATGGGCTATCCTGTAGACCAATATCGATGACCTTGACGCATACCGCTACGTGCGTCCCTTCTGATACCCCTTCAAATGTCGCTTTACTAGGTGGGCATAGAGCCATATTTTCGTCCTCCTCGATCCATAGTTGTTGTTTGACTTTCATGGATTATTTTTAACTGTGCATTAGTGAGTGACGTTGGCGTTTCTATTTTATAGTTATAGGTATTATTGGTTATAACGGGTTTTTAGTTTGTGTGAAATGATTATAGATGCGGGATTGCAGGAAACAAGCGGAATTATAAAATAAAAGTGCAGTGTTTTTTATCGCATTTTGATGCAAAAGTGCCTGTACAAATATTGACCGCATTAGAAGTTAATTTATTTATTTTAAAGCACGTAAAAACCCGTTATAGCTCGATATATCGATTTCCGCTTTTTTATGATCAGAAATACGCCGACTGTATAGCATATCTATAATAAAGCCCAAAACTTGCACTATTTTTTTCTTCGACTACTATCACAAATATCGACTTAAGCCTTTCGGGTGCTACTTGAACATTGGGGGCTGATTTACAACAAGTCATGGGGAGCGTGGGGGGGACCACTAGAACGCTTAACCCGTACAAGGAAATAGTCTAGTGGCATGTTGGTGCGTGACTCGTTCCATTGGTGATAAACCTTGGCCCGTTAGCTATCAATATTTTGACCTCTCCTAACTTCGCCATATTTTTATTATTATTGGTGGGGGTAGGGGGGGTCATGCAATACGAAATCTGAATCCTTGGTGATATCTGAATACCACTTGCAAGTTTAATCACGAATACATACTTACCAATTAATCAAACTTTATATAGGGGGAAGGGTGACCGAGTTTAATACTAGTGATTGGTTCGCAGATATATTATGGCCAACTTACCCGAGGGATTTATGTAATCGTATTGGGTCAAAGAGTAAAGCCTTACTTGCTACAAAAGCTAAAATTAAAAATTCGATGAGCGCTGATATTTTAATCGCTGGATTACGTGAACAAATTCGATACTACAGAAAAATAAAAAAAACAGGCGCTCACAGTTCTGAATGGAACTTGCCTATGCTGTCGACGTGGATTAATGGGGAACGCTGGACGGATGAGATCCCCTCACACTATGAGCTGAAACAAAAGCAGAATACTGAAAAATGTGCTTGTGGTGAAAAAGCCGATATTCGTGATCTTTGTTGGGGTTGTTACTGTAAGGCTACGGGTACCGAGGACTGGCGTGAAAAAAGGATATGGGATTATTTTATAAAAAACAATTTAGCGCAACAGCCGAATGAAACTAAGGCGGTTTGGATTCAGCGACTACAAACTAGGGCGCGGGTAGGTTTAAGGAAAATTGGATGATATCAGCACAGCGGGATACTTATTGGGCGGAAGTGGAAGCGCTCAAAGATCAGCGGTTAGCGGTAGAAGCGCAGAAGAATAGCGACCTGAATGATGAAATCGTGCAATTGCGGGCTATTTTGTTACTGATGTTACGCGGTCAAAGCAAGACAACGAAAAGCGCGCTAGACATGAAAAACGGTAACTGTGGAAAAGATAGGGTGGGTACTTGGGTGTTTATATGATCGATTACGATTCTGTTTACAACGCCGTTGATCGTGATATTCCATACAGTAATTATCAGATAGTGCAGATGACCGGTGTCTCTAAACATTTTGTGGCTAAAATTTTAATAGAGCTACAAATTAAAGGGCGAGTAATTAGTATCAATGAAGGAGCGTTGCCACGAAACAGGGGTTACATAAGGTCTACACCGGTGGCGATAACGTCTGGCCTCGCAATATCGCGGGCCGCATTAATGCGCTTGACGGTCGTGCCGAAAAATTAGCGGCATTAGAACAAGTCGATGAAAAGTACCGGGAATGGGTGCGGTTTTATTTGAATGATTGGCAGATTAAGCGAAGGTGGAAAAATGTTTGCACTAAAACCGCCGTACATAAAAATAAATAAGCGTTACGCTTACCGTAAAACGGCCAAGTGCTGGGTGCTGCGTCGTATGTGTGAAAACTGGACTACTGAGATTACTTATCACATAACCCTGGCGGAACTTGAATCCAGATTTTTGGAGCATGCTAAAAATGATTATCTGTCTACGTCGTCATATTTGGGTGGGGTAGAGATGGAACATAAGCGCGCAAAGGCTCAATTTGAGGCATCGCATGATTGAGTTTGTAGTGTCTCAGAATAGTGGAGCCGAAGCGGTTTACACCTATTTGACGACTACGCCGATCACTAAACCGTTGCAGGTTGTGATTAAAGTTTTTAAGCGGGATCGGTCCAAAGAGCAGAACGCGCTATTTCATGTATGGGCCGCTTATATAAGTAAGCAATATTACTTGACGCATGGTACACACTTCGCGCCGAAGGTTTGGAAGGAATATTTTAAAAAAGAATTTTTGGGTGAAGAAACTTTAGAGGGTCCACGTGGAACAATGGTCCGTACTAGACGTACTCGCGATTTAAGCGTACCGGAAATGAGCGAATTTATGTTACGGCTAACCGTCTACTGTTTGGAAGAATACAATATCACGCTGAAAGGGCTGGAAGATTGAATATCGTTTGTTATGGCGGCGGCATTAATTCAACGGCTATGATTGTGGAAATGGTGAATCGTGGAATTTCTATTGATTTGATATTGTTTGCCGATACTGGCGGAGAAAAGCCACATACATACAAATTTATTAAGACGTTTAATAAATGGTTAAAGAGTAACGGTTGCTTGGAAGTAACGCGGGTGCAGACTCAGGATATAAACGGCTCGTATATTTCATTGGAATATCGCTGCCTGATTACTGATAGCTTGCCGAGTAAGGCTTACGGTTTCTCGTCATGCTCGGATAAATATAAGATAAGGCCGCAAAACAAGTATATTAATAATTGGTCGCCCGCTAAGGAAGAGTGGAAGGCTGGGCGTAAAATTAATAAATATATTGGCTTCGATGCTGGTGAGTCGCATCGTAATAAAAAATATAGTGACGATAAGTATAATTTTGTAGCGCCGCTTATCGCTTGGGACTATGACCGGGAATATTGCATAAGGATAATTGCGGACGAGGGTTTACCTTCTCCTGGTAAATCGTCATGTTTTTATTGTCCTCATAATAAAAAGCACGAAATATTGGAAATACAAAGAGAGTACCCGGAATTGATGCGGCGAGCGTTGAAAATGGAAAGTAACGCAAATTTGACAACGATTAAGGGTTTGGGTCGTCGATTTTCCTGGCGTGAATTTTTAGATGGGCAAGTGCCTGATGATATGCCTGATGTTGAAATATGTGGTACGTGCTATGACGGCTAGGCATATAGTCGCTATCTCTGGAGGTAAAGATTCGTGCGCTATGGCGTTACGCTTGAAGGAAAAGAATCCTGATGTCGATTACGAATATGTGATTACGCCTACGGGTGATGAGTTGCCGGAAATGCAAACACATTGGGCGTCTATGGAAAAGCGGCTAGGTAAGCCATTTAAAAAATTGGGCACTATGACGCTGAAAGAGTGCATAAAGCAAGAGGGGATGATCCCTAATTTTCGGGCGCGCTTTTGTACTCGTATACTCAAAATAGAGCCGTTTATTGATTACATGAATACGCTTGATACGGGGTCCATTATGTACGTGGGTTTACGCGCTGACGAAGAGGGCCAGTTAGGTTTGCTACAGCCTGATTCTATATTTACGGTAGCTTATCCTATGCGTGAATGGAATTGGGGCCTAGCGCACGTTATGGGTTATTTAGAGCGTCAAGGCGTTACGATCCCAGCTAGAACAGATTGCGGTGTATGTTTTTACCAAAAATTGAGTGAGTGGAAGGTATTGCTAGAAAAGCATCCAGAGCGTTATCAGTCGTACGTCGATATAGAAACTGAAATGGGTCATACCTTTCGTTCACCGGGTCGTGATACTTGGCCTGCTGCGTTATCTGAATTACGCGTGGAGTTTCGATCGGGTCGAAAATTGCGAGCGGCCAGAAAGTCTCCCGAGAAAAAATGCCGTTTTTGCTCAATGTGATGATTATGCAGATACCAAAAGACATAGCCTACCGCAATAAAAAATTATTAAACGCCGCACGTGGTGAGTCGTGTACTATCTGCGCGC
>JBGMRO010000324.1:0-5136 GCA_048061555.1 Thiohalomonadales bacterium
TGTAAACAGACTGTAGATTTTTCTAAGCGTGTGGCAGACCGCTTAGCAAACCTGCCTATAGATAATGACTCCATTGTCCGTGGCGCAGTAGCCCACAACCCTGATACTCCATTGAAAATATTGGTGCTATTGTCAACGGATAATTGTAGTTTGGTGCGACGTAATGTAGCTGGAAACTCTCACGCAGATAAAAACTTACTGAAGACGCTAGCGCTTGATCACGATGATACCGTACGTAGCGCGGTTGCCGCTAATGCGAGTACCTCAGAAAAGATTTTATCGAAATTGATACTCGATGATATACGTGCAGTACGAGTTAGTGTAATGATTAATATTAGTGCAACTGATGAGATAAAAAATTTAGCTACGCTGATGGAACTTAAATGTGCAGTAGAAAATGGTAAACCAGATAATCGCAGTTTGCAGCTGCATACTGTTCGTGGGTATCAACATTTCAAGCAATTGGGTAACCATGTAGTAGGCTACGTTAAGTCAGGCAGTGTCAGATGTTCCAGTATAATAAAATCGTTGTCAGTAGCATCTTCACATACACAGATTCGGCATTCAATGTTAAGTTTTTACCGTTCGATGTTTGGACGATTGAAAACACTTCCCAACCTACGGGCTTTGCCACTACTACGAAATAAAAAAAAGTGAATTGAAAAGTGCAGGATGTATGTGGCCACTATTGGATTGCCATGTAACTTACTGACGACATGTAAATACACGGTTTTTTCGCGATAAATAGTTTCCATTTCAATATTCAAATAGTCGCTTTTCTATTTTTCCCCATTATTCTGATTAGGCACCTGGGTGTGTTAGGATTGCTGGTGAGCTAAATTAGATGGTGAGTACATATGAAAGTAAAAAGTAAAACAATAGTCAAGACTGAAACGGTTATAGAAGTTGGTCGAGAAGATCTTATAAATGCACTAAACGCAAGTGGCGGTTACAACATCCCTTACAATGCGCGTGTTTGGATAGATTGTGAAAAGCGCGAGAAATTTAACATTGATAACGAGGGGTTGGTCAATATCCAATTTTACAGTACCGAAGACATACCCGAAGAATCTGATGAACCCATACATTTTTAAGGAGATTCTGTAATACGCGGAAAATTGCCGCTTACCCAAGACCGCTACGAACCCGGGATAACGAGAATATTATGTAATGAAATGCGAGCGCTTGTTAAGCCTAAGTTTGATAGCCATTTTACTGATGGCGAATACTGATTACGCATTTGCGCTTTGTAGCAGTAATGATTCAAAGGCGAAAATACAGGCCGTTCGTTCCAAACACACTAGTACTAAGGTTCACGCTAAAATTCCCTTCTCGGTTAATACCAAGGATACACAGATAATTTGGCGCGGCAAGCGATGGCAAGCCGATTACGAATTTTTGAATATCGACTACCCCTCAGGTATAGAAGAGGCTCCGATCACGAATGGTTATTTACACATGTTTCGAGGCGGCTATGCGGGCAAGCTCGCAAGCAATAATAGTTCGGTACTGTTATGGGAGATCTTACCCACACTTGCTGTGTCTTCTAATCAATTAAAAAATCCCAGTAAAATTGAACTCGGTTCCTTCCGAATTGACGCACATTTGATCTGGAAGGTTATATTACAAAAGTTTAGTTATCATGTGGGTGTTTGTAGTAATGCCCTAACTGGTGAGTACTTACTAATTCCGGCACTAGGTATCGCTTTTCAAGATTCGCACTGGGCGCTTAGTATTGCTTATCCCCGGTCAAGTGCAGCTGTTCAGTTGAATTCGGTTGCCACCCTATTTAGTGGTTGGTCTTTGTCTGGAAACGTTTGGGAAATTCTAGATAGCGAACTACAGAATCGTAGTGATCTTCAGTTTGAATCACAAAAGTTGGAAATTGGGCTTCGGTTTCGCTATCCTGATCGAGGTGTTATTGAGTTCGGTTGGTCTTACCGTTTTGAACAACAACTGCGTTATCTGGCACGGAATGGGTCGCAGCAAAGGGTTCACGTGGGTAATAATAATGGTTGGAATTTAAGCTACAAATATCTTCTTTAAATCACTATAACCGCATCGTAGAACATTATGTAAAAACGCTCTGTACGACAACTAACAGGTCATCTCAGTAATGTTTTTTAGATTTATCCCGATATTAATCGCAGTCGCACCCATTCTCGCTATAAACATCTGTTATCTAATCGCCGCAAGTTTCGAGCATGTCGCGTGGTGCTTTCCCTATCTAGATGGATGTACCTCTATTAGCGCGACAGGTAGACATGCCCCCGAAAATTTTATTTATCGTGCAACCATGCTGCCTATCGCGGTGTTTATGGGTTTATATTGGGTATTGAATTATTATTGGTTAATTGAATTGGGTGATCGGCTGCGTTGGCCACGTTTAACCATACTCTTTCTGGGCGTTATAGCGGCGTTTTTCCTAGTTCTCTATACAACGGTATTGGGTGCTATTGGCGATATTTATCAAACGCAAAGAAGAATTGGGGTAACGATTTATTTTTCATTTACTTATTTATCACAATTGCTGATAACTAGCCGTCTATGGCATTTAAAAAAGAAAAGAGGGCAGGTCAGATTGGGTAGGGTGCCAGAGGCGCAACTTCTGTTGTGTAGCGCCATGTTATTATTAGGACTAATCAGCATACCCTTATCGGTTGTTGAACCTCAGGCCGATAATATTATAGAGTGGAATTTTGCTCTTCTATTGAGTCTGTATTATTTGACCACTTACTACGGGTGGAAGAATACGGGTTTCGAACTTAAATTTTTCCTTAACACGCCATAAAGTATTTTATGCGCGCATTATTTCGGGTTTGTTGTTTTTAAGTTTTTTACTACGTTTTTTATCAGTCGCATCTTTTTTATTTTTACCTTTAATCTTGGTTTTCTTTTTTACCGGTCTGTCGAAGTCGTCTCTCTTCTTGTTAACGCTGGTTTTGCTGCGAGACGTCGTCTCTGCAGTCTTTTTATCTCCGGAAAGGCGAGAAATAGCCAATTGTTGACCTGATACCCAAACTTTCTTTAAATCCGTAAGGACCTTTTTGGGCATACCCGAGGGTAAATCGATTAGGCTGTAATCATCATGGATGTTAATACGCCCTATATGTTGAGCATCGATGCCGGATTCGTTCGCGATGGCACCGACGATATTGCCGGGTTTGACTTCATGATTATGGCCAACCTCAATGCGAAAACGTTCCATACCTTCATCTACTGGCTGTTGTCTTCGCGACGGTTTGATTCTGTCTCGATTGTGCTCACGACCTCGTTCACGATCTCGACCGTGGCGCTTTCGTGATTGAGTATCTTCTTTATTCCAATCACTTTTATTTTGCGCAAAGGGTTTATTCTGCAGTAAGAAGGGGCTATCGCCCTGCAACAGATTGGCGATCGCTGCGGCAATTTCCAGTGCGGGCACGTTGTGTTCCTGCTGGTATTGTTCGATCAGTTGATAATATAGCCCGAGATCATCGGTTGCCAAAGAATCTGTAATGCGTTGTTTAAACCGAGCGATACGCTTGTCATTGATTAATTCCGTAGAAGGTAACTCCATAATGTCTATTTTCTTGCGAGTGGCCTTTTCGATGGCATGTAATAGACGTTTTTCGCGAGGGGCGACAAATAAGATTGCGTCACCATGACGACCGGCACGTCCCGTGCGACCGATGCGATGGATATAGGCTTCGGTATCATAAGGGATGTCGTAGTTAATGACGTGGCTGACGCGTTCTACGTCGAGTCCACGTGCGGCAACATCGGTGGCAACCAATATATCCAATTTTCCCGATTTTAAATTCTCAATGGTTCTTTCGCGTAAATTTTGCTGTATGTCACCATTTAGAGGCGAGCAAGAGTAGCCACGTGCCTCGAGTTTTTCTGCTAAGTCAACCGTCGCCGTTTTTGTGCGTACAAAGACTATCATGGCGTCAAAGCTCTCGGCCTCAAGGATACGTGTCAAGGCGTCTAGTTTGTGCAATCCACTGACGGGCCAAAAACGCTGTCTAATAGTGTCTGCGGTGACGGTTTTTAGCTTGATCGTAACATGTACGGGTTTAGTCAAATATTTTTCGGCGATACGTCGAATCTGTTGTGGGATCGTGGCAGAAAAGAGCGCAATTTGTCTCTGCTCTGGTATTTGATCCAGTATCCACTCTACATCGTCAATGAAACCCATACGTAACATTTCATCGGCTTCGTCCAATACCAGCGTAGTTAATTTGTCCAACTTTAGCGTGCCACGCCTTATATGGTCCATGACTCGACCGGGCGTACCAACGGCGACGTGTATGCCTCGTTTTAGCGCACGAATTTGTGGCTGGAAATCCTGACCACCATATATGGGTAATACATGAAATCCTTTTAGGTGTTTTGCGTATTTTTGGAAGGCTTCAGCAACTTGTATCGCCAATTCGCGTGTAGGCGCTAATACCAAGACCTGCGGGTCAGTCTGGCGCAAATTCAGCTTACTGAGTATGGGTAACGCGAATGCTGCGGTTTTTCCTGTACCGGTCTGCGCTTGCCCAAGGACGTCTTTGCCTTGTAACATCAATGGGATTGTTTCTGCCTGAATAGGCGAAGGGGTTTCATAACCAACATCATCCAGGGCCTTTATGATAGGATCGATAAGTTCTAATTGATTAAAGGCGATTTCCGGTTTGCTTGTCATTTACTACACCTAAGCTTATAAAATATAAAATCTATTGGTTATTCAGACATGTCTTAAATAACCGTCATTCCAAGGTGACAGGTGAATATTCGTCTGCGTGGCTTGGGGGGGGCGTATTGTAACGGTTTGCGTCATCTGTTGCATGGTTTATTTACAGATAATGAACTCACTTCGCAGCAATCTCTTTATGCCGAAAAAACAAAAAAAATATATTATTCAATGTGTTACGCTCTATATTTTGAATGTAGGCTGAGTATTTAGTACCAATAAGAACAGCGATTTATATTATTTTTAGCCATATCTGACACTCTGTTATACCACTATCGGGACACTATTGTGACAACCACGCTGTAATAGAGCTGAGGTTATTAGAACGATGGCCGTTAATTAGGTTAATAAGGTCACTTGATTATTATGCAAAGAATTATAATCTTTGGAAATTCAGGTTCTGGGAAGTCCACCCT
>JBGMRO010000325.1:0-5132 GCA_048061555.1 Thiohalomonadales bacterium
ACTCATTATTATGATAATCATCTATGACAGACGCGGCTTTGAACCGCTATTACAACTGGAACTCGACAGCTTAAACTCAGCCGACCTCAGTCACAGCCACCTAGAAAACGCCAACTTAGTACAACATGAATTGCGCTACTGCAATCTTCGAAACGCCAATCTTAAAGATGCTGACCTGCGCCTCGCGGATTTAACCGGTGCCGATTTAACTGGCGCAAACCTCAGTGGCACCAACCTGGAAGGCGCAATCTTGCACGAGACAAAGGGTCTTTTAGTCGTCGAATAATCAAGATTATTCGACAGCCCGTTCAACAACCCATTCAACAATGAAAGTTTAGGTTCAAGACTCGTTTGACAGCAATGCACGTATTCGTTCTACGGGTGTACGTCTTTGTTGAAATTCGGCGGTAAACACTTGCACCATCTCAACCGGACCCGCAAGGTAAAGATCTATCTCGCTCTCGATTGGCGTCCTCGCCAAGACCTCCTGCACTATTTTTTGGAAGGCGCTAATATCGGCCGTATCGCCTTCAAGAAACAGCGGGATATAAACAAAACCGTCAAACGCATCCTCCCAAGAACGGCAGTAATTATATTGATAGTGTTGCCGTGACGTTGGCATTATCCAAAACAAGGTTACAGATTGCTCCTTCTCCAAGGCGATAGCGTGCTCGATTACGCTCTTGATCGGTGCAAAACCCACAGCGAATGCCACTAAGACGATCGGACGTGTTGAGTCGTCATCCAGGGTAAACTCTCCATAGGGGCCTTCTAAGCGCACATCCGCTCTCACTTGCGAATCACGGATTAACGCCTGCGTTAGTGGATTACGCTCCCTTCCATCTAGATGGAGTTGTAAATTCATGCCATTGCACGGACAACTTGCGACGGATGCCCGTAGCGTTCCATTCTCTCCACTCAACTGTATTGACTGGCCAGCCAAAAAACGTAACGTATTTGAACGAGGGGTGCGTAACTGTAGCTCATAATAATCGTCCGCCATCGGCAATATTTTATTAATTTTTACCGAGATTTTTTGGAAAGGTATATCGTTGGTGGATTTCGCCTCTACGGCACATATTTCCATATCGCTACGGGCACCAATGGAGCACAATAATACGTAACCTTGTGATTTTTGCGCATCGGTCAAGGGAAAGTCGGCATTTTGTAACACGATGCTCTGACCAAAATTCACCATAACTTTACAATCACCACAACTGCCACTATTGCAACTATAATCTAAGTTTAGACCTGAGCGCAGGGCCGCCTGTAAAATAGTTTCTTTTGCCTCGCAATAGAATGAATGATTACTGGGTTGCAGGGTAATCTTGAAACTCACTGGGAAACTTTATTAAGTCGGCGATCGATCCAAGCAGTTAATTCTAACAAGACCTTTTTTTCTTCCAGCGTCGCGGTTTCCCGCAACGATGCTAACTGTACCGCAAAATCGAACATCAAACCCATGCTCTCGGTTGCTTTGACCTTCTCTATCGCTAGTTGTACCTGCAATCGTTTAACCTGTTTTTCTAGTTCTTCTTCGTTTGATAACAATGTTTTTCGTATACGCTCTGCATAGGCGGATTCACGAATAATCTTGGTCTTCTCTAGCATAGTGGTAGAGCTTTTCGCCTCGACCGGAAATAACCGCTTCAATAATTCAATATCCACCTGTCCTTCAAAGGTCTGCAAATCTCCACTGCGAATAAGTTCTTGTAGTTGAATTCGCGTGACACCTAGTTTTCGTGCCGCGGTAGCGACATTTACCAATTGCTGCATAGATTATTCCTTCCAACATGTTGCGCACTATTGTAAGTTATGTACGGTAATCTAAATATCTCGAGCCGATGAATCGACACATATAGGGGGCATACACTAGCCTCTTGATAAACGGCGTTCACACCCTTAAGTATAGGAGTCTAACCGTCAATTTACGATGCCAAACAGCTAAGGCGGCATGCAACAAAAACGTCAATAATTCTAATAATTTACGCCTATGAATCGACTTAATTATGGAAATTTCTGTCGATCTGACCGATAATTAGTGAATGTTTGGCTGAGGCCACCAAAAGTAGTATCGAATTCATCCTGAAATTAGTGTAATGTGGCGTTGAAAATTGCAGCATTACCAATGTAAACAGATATTTTGGAGAATACCCATGAGCGCAATGCCAGAATTTAAGAGCACCATCACCGATGAAGTCAACGTGTCCGAGAGTGCCCATACTAAGTTAGTGGAATTATTGGGTTCCGAAGAAGAGGTGAATGGCGTACGCATATTCGTTTCCGGGGGTGGTTGTGGTGGCATGACCTACGGTATGACTTTTTCTGAATCCCCCACAGAATTTGACAGTATTTATGAAAGAGACGGTTTAACTATTTACGTCGATGCAGTGGCCCTGTCCTACCTCGCCGGCGTAGAAATTGATTATGCCGAACAAGACATGGGCTCAAGTTTTGTATTTAAAAACGTCTTTGCAGCTACCGGTGGATCTGGCGCTTGTGGTGCCTGCGGATCGTCGGGCGGTGGCTGCGCGTAAAAAATCGTAAACGCTTATTACTGATAGCACCAAGATTCAGCTACCGTATCGCGGCTTATATCGAAGCCGCGAATAGCTTAGCTGTCAATTTACACATTGCCAGTGATGGTAAAAACTCCTTGGTCAGCGAATTAGCCGCTGGGCTGCATATCGATCTGGACGATATCGATATGACACTCGCCATTATCCTGTCACGACACAAATCCGAACCCTTTGACGCTGTCATTGCCTCTGACGATCGTACAGTGGCTATCGCCGCCAACGTCGCTGCTAGACTCGGCCTGCGCTGTAATCCGCCTGAGACGGCGCAGACATCGCGTCGCAAGGATCTGTCACGCGAGGCCTTGGCCCATGCGGGTGTCTCGATTCCTCTCTTTGAAAAAATAGCGCTTAACGGCGAGCGCAAATCCCCTTCTAAAGTCGGCTTCCCTTGCGTCCTGAAACCACTAAGCCTGTCTGCCAGTACCGGCGTCATTCGTGCCGATAATTCGCAGCAATTTGCACAGGCCTGCGAGCAAATTCGACCGATAATTGCAGCCTTGCCCAACGATGAAGAAAAGACGCATATATTAGTAGAGCAATACGTGGACGGATTCGAGGTGGCAGTGGAAGGCTTAGTGACTAACAATGAGCTTATTGTGCTTGCGATTATCGATAAACCAGATCCCCTCACCGGTCCCTATTTTGAAGAAACTTACTATATTACCCCCTCACGCCTGGATCTGCGCAGCCAAACACGCATCAAAGATCTCGTCGCGGAGGCGTGCCATGCACTCGGCATTATTACCGGCCCGATCCACGCCGAGTTGCGAATTAATACCGACCACTGCTGGATACTCGAAGTGGCGACGCGAAGTATCGGCGGCGATTGCTCACGGATATTACAATTCATCCAACCGCAAAGCCTAGAGGAACTCGTCATCGCCAATGCGTTAGATTTCGACCTGCCCATCGATATTGGCGAGGCCAAAGCGGGCAAGTCAGCGGGTGTGATGATGATACCAACACCCTCTAGCGGGATTTTACGTCGAGTAGAGGGCCTACAGCTCGCTAGACGCATTGCGTATATCGTCTCCGTCGATATTGCTATACGACCAGGACATGAGCTTACCCGCTTGCCGCAAGGGTCTAGTTATCTGGGTTTCATATTTGCACGAGCAGATACGCCCGACTTAGTTGAAAGCGCCCTACGCCAAGCTTTCGCCTGTCTGCGAATAGAAGTTGCGCCCCTATTTTTTTCCACCACCGCCACCACCACCACCGGATCGAAATCCAGCGGGTAATTGCCCAAAATCACCCTCTGCGAACAAGAAACCCAACATGTGCTTTTCTATGGTTGCTAGATTTTCGGGATCGGCGGTCGTCATGCCGTTTTCATTAATGATTGTCGTTAAACGCTCCAACCATTGTGCCCAGCCCTCTTTCGAAACGGATTCATAGATACGCTTGCCCAAATCACCCGGGTGTGGCGGGCGATCTAAGCCCTCGGATTCTTTTTTCAATACCACACACTGCACTTTTCTGCTCATATTCAATTCCTACTATTTTATGTCCAACTCAGGGAAGAATGATCCTAGGATAAATTAGGATTAACCAACAAGACGCACAGTATAACGCGCAAATGCTAGCTTACAACTGATTTCAGTATTTCGTATATAACTTCCACTAAGCGATCAAGATTGCTATAACTTGCGCCGTAAAAATGGGTATTTTCATGACTTACTCAATCAGATATAGTCAATATAAGCCTATGGGTTGCTCAATATTTGACCGACTGTTAGGATGGCTATGAAACCACAGTATTTATGCGTCAAACAAGAGAGAAAACTATGATAGGTCGAAACTCAGTGCTAGCACTGTTTGTTTTTATTGCATTTTTAACGAGTACCGCGGTACACGCATCACATAGCAAATTTCATGAGCTGCAGAATGGATACTTCGGATTTGCGGGCGTCTTCTTTGACGACGATAATTTTAATACCGGCGGCGGCGCCCTAATCTCTGGCCTAGACCTGAATTCTGTTTTGGCGATCGAGGGACATCTAGGGCTCGCCGCTGAAGATAGTTACCGCAAGGCCAACAATGATGAGCTACGTACTCAAATTAATTATTTTTCCACACTGCGACTACGTTTTAATTATCATATGAGAAATATGATTCCCTACGCATACTTAGGGTATAGCGCCGTCAATATGACTACAACGACTATCGATAGCAACACCGGCAAGTCGACAACCCTCGATAACGGCCATGCCGGTTTTTCTTATGGACTCGGGATCGATTTGTTTGGCAGCCAAAGGACGTCAATTTTTATTTCTACCGGCATGTTTCTAGACAAAAACGGGGATGGTGTCGACCTAAACCTACTCTCCACAATGGTGGGCTTTCGATACTTTCTGTCACGCCCCAAACCGATTAAGTTTTGGTAGAACCGTGATTCGTGATTCGTGATTCGTGATTCGTGATTCGTGATTCGTGATTCGTGATCAAAAAAAATTTATAGTACTTTAGACCAGCGCGCAACTGGGTTAAGTTTTGCTTGGTGGTTCGTCTGAGTCTTTCGGTGCAGTATCGTTTTTATCTGCTTCGTCAGCG
>JBGMRO010000326.1:0-2079 GCA_048061555.1 Thiohalomonadales bacterium
GGGCTCGCGATTTCTGGTATATAGGCGGGAGCAGGCTTAGGTGCGGGCGGTGGGCTATTGTCCAGTATAGAATTGCGTTCTTGCCGTGTAGGGGTAGCTGTGAAAGCTGCAGCATTAGTGTTTACAGACGGACGTACCTCTGACAACGCGGGGGACGACGGCGCTATTGGAGTTGGTATTACTGGAGTTGGTGTTACTGGAGTGGATATTATCGGCTCAGGTCTACTAACCGGAGTAGGTACTACAGGCGCAGGCTTAACAGAAATTGGATCAGCTGCGGCAGGCGGTGTTTTTTCAGGGGCAGTCGCCATAGCATCTTTTACATCGGCCTGCGTCATTACCATCGTCGCGTCACCGTTACCAGCGGCGTCTGCCTCTACGGTACCTTGAAAAAGTAGTTGGTGCTTGCCGAGTAATACAATATCACCCGTACGCAGGGTATATTTTTTGATCGCACGGCCATTGACAATGGTTCCATTGGTGCTGTCTAGATCTTCGATGTAGGTGACATTAAAGAAGGTAACAATTTTAGCATGATGACTGCTAACCGCAGAATCATCTAGCCTTATGTCATTGTCGACAGCGCGACCAATGGTAATTGTGCCGTGATCTAAGTCGATTTCATCTAGATTGAATGAACCGTGATTTATTGTGAGTCTATTCATGATGGTTGTTTTATACCGCGAATTTGTCGATAGGGTAGGCCGCTTAACGACTTCGACATGCTTGCACCCTATACTATTCTAGTACCTTATGCTGTAGGAGGTTGATATTAGTAAAGATATTCGGATAAATATGATTTCTTTAACTAAATAATAACATTATTTAATGAATCTTCGCCATAGACCGACGCAAATTCTGTGATTAATCACAGCCCTTGCGTAGGTTAAATACGTAGGTAAGTGTTTAACTTGTTGAATATTATTATAAAAACACACTCTCGATTCATGAATTACGAATTACGACACCGAATCACGAATCACGATCCTAAGACTTACCTTGCAGTTGCGCCAATATCGATTCATTTTCCAACGTGGAGGTATCCTGGGTAATTTCTTCGCCATTGGCGATGACTCGTAGTAACCGTCTCATGATTTTTCCCGAACGAGTCTTTGGCAGGTTGTCGGCGTAGCGAATTTCGTCGGGTTTGGCGATCGCGCCTATTTGCTCACCTACCCAATTTCGTAGCGTTAGGGTCAACGCTTCATCGATACCTTTCTCCGGTCGTGGACCCCTTAAGACGACATAGGCAAAAATACTCTCGCCTTTAATCTCGTCAGGCCTGCCGACCACGGCCGCTTCTGCAACTTGTTTATGTGCTACCAAGGCCGATTCGACTTCCATGGTTCCCAAACGATGACCGGAGACATTCAATACGTCATCAATGCGTCCCATAATCCAAAAGTAACCGTCTTCATCGCGGCGCGCGCTGTCACCGGCCAAATAATAATTCTTCGCGGCAAATTTTTCCCAATAGGTTTCTCGGTAGCGCTGGTCATCGCCCCAGATGGTCCTGAGCATAGACGGCCAGGGTTTTTTGATGACCAGGTAGCCGCCTTGATTCGGTTGCGTGATGCTCTCACCTTGTTCATCGACAATATCGACGTCCATGCCGGGTAGCGGCAGGGTACAGGAGCCAGGTTTGGTGGGCACGGCGGCGGGGATGGGAGCCAACACATTGGCACCGGTCTCGGTCTGCCACCAAGTATCGACAATGGGGCAGCGTTCTTTGCCGATAACTGAGTGATACCACATCCAGGCCTTCGGGTTGATCGGTTCCCCGACGGTGCCGAGTAGGCGTATCGAAGAGAGGTCATACTTATTGGGGATGTCGTCGCCTTGTTTCATTAAGGCCCGAATGGCCGTGGGGGCGGTATAAAAAATACTGACCTTGTGGTCTTGGCAAATTTTCCAGAAGCGGCCAAAGTCAGGGATTTGCGGTGCCCCCTCATACATCAACATAGTGGCCCCTACCGCGAGTGGGCCGTACGTTACGTAGCTATGCCCGGTAATCCACCCCACATCGGCAGTACACCAGTAGATGTCGTCGTCACGGCAGTCAAAGACCCATTTCATACT
>JBGMRO010000326.1:2179-5129 GCA_048061555.1 Thiohalomonadales bacterium
AAGGCTTTATCGACCGCAGCTTTGAGTTCGATGATCTTGCCACCACGATGTCCTCCATCGGCGGTAATAATGGCGGTTGCGCCGGCGTCTTCACTGCGATCTTTTAGAGATTCTGCGGAAAAACCACCAAAAACTACGCAATGTATGGCGCCTATGCGTGCGCAGGCCAGCATTGCTATCGCGGCCTCTGCCACCATCGGCATATAGATGATGACTCGCTCACCCTTTTTAATACCTAAATTAGAAAGTCCGTTAGCGAGTTGGCAAACGCGGTCATGTAATTGTTGAAAGGTGATGTGAACCACATCGCCTTGTTCACCCTCAAAAATAATCGCGGTCTTGTCTGCCTTGCTCTCTAAGTGACGATCGATGCAGTTATAAGATACATTTAAACTGCCGTCATAAAACCAGCGGTAGTGGGGGGCATTGTCGCTATCGAGTGTCTGGGTAAAAGGCGACTGCCAGGAAATTTCCTGTAGAGCGAGCTCGGCCCAAAACCCTTCATAGTCATCGGAGGCTCGTTTGTGCAGTAGGTCTAGCTGTGCCCTGTCCTTGATGCGAGCAGAATCTTTAAAAGACTTATCTGCCTCAAACTGACGATTTTCGATTAGTATGGATTCTATGTTCGCCGTGTTCATCGAGGTCTCCTCAACGGATTTTTTTTAGGAATTGTATTATGCCATTATAACACTGCTATCTTCTACTCTAGCCACGTGTGTTATAAAACTACTGTACCGGCAATGGGAATACGCATACTATCCCAATTTTCCTTGGCCCAGTGCCATATCACGTCTCTGTGTTCATGTTGCAGGAATGTAGGAGGCGATTGACCCAGAAAGGCGAGTACTTGGTATAACGTCTTGCCGATATTTTCGGCATCAATCGGTTTGGCGCCGGTCTGTTTGCTTAATTTTTGTCCCGCTTGATTGATGGCTATCGGTAAGTGTAAATAATCGGGTCGTCGGTATCCTAAGCAGTCTTGCAGATAGATCTGTCGTGGTGTGTTGTCTAGCAGGTCGGCACCACGAACGATGGTAGTAATACCTAGTGCTTGATCGTCGACGACGACCGCGAGCTGATAGGCGAAAATTCCGTCGGCGCGTCTAATCACAAAATCGCCAATGGTACGATCTAATTGCTGCGAATAGTGGCCTTGCAAGTGATCGTAAAAACTGATTGGATCTGATCGGACCCGAATTCGGATAGATGAATTTTGTGATCGTAGGTCTGCATCTCGACAGGTACCAGGGTAAACAGAGTTGGCCAGGTCTTGCATTTTTTGTCGTAGTGTCTTTCGGGAGCAAATACAGTGGAAGCACAAACCCTCCGCAATGAGTCGTTCTAGGGCCGCTTGATAACTCGCGAGTTGTCGATGTTGGTAGACGACCTCGCCGTCCCATTCTAGGCCGAAGCTTTCTAGGCAAGTTAAAATTTGTTCGCTGGCACCGTCTTGGTTTCTTGGTCGATCAAGGTCATCGATGCGCAAATACCAGAGGCCATTATGTGCAACTGTGTGCAGGTAACTACCCACGGCTGCTACGAGGGACCCAAAGTGGAGTGGGCCCGTCGGGGAAGGCGCGAAACGACCTCGGTAGATCGCCGAGGTCGGTAGGCCTAGTTTGCTCCCTTCATGGGAGGAAAGCTGTGAGGGTAACGGCGTAGACGGGGTGATTTTATTTGCCGTATTGTTTTTCCCGGATCTCGTTCAGCGTCTTGCAATCTATGCATTGTGTCGCGGTAGGACGTGCCTCTAGCCTTCGAATGCCGACCTCTACGCCACAAGCAGTGCAATATCCGTAATCATCGTTCTCTAAAGCAGTCAGTGATTCCTCGATTTTTTTGATTAATTTACGTTCCCGGTCACGGGTACGCAATTCGAGGGTAAACTCTGATTCCTGGCTGGCACGGTCATTGGGGTCGGGAAAATTGGCCGCTTCGTCTTTCAGATGATGTACGGTTTCGTCGACCTTACCCAATAAAACGTCTTTCCAGCCTTGTAAAATACCTTGGAAGTGCTCTACCTGTGCTTCATTCATATATTCCTCGCCCTTTTTTTCTTTATACGGGGTGAAATTTTTGAATGATAAATCGTCACTACCGCTGGTTTTACCCAAGATAGCTGCCGTTTTCTTTTTAGCGACCATAATACCGCTCCTGATGTCAGGCTCATGAAATTAAGGGCGCATCTTATATCAAGAATTGCCACGATATGCAAGTAACACGGCCTAGATTCGTCTTTTTGTTTTTTTTCCTGTGCTAGAAAAACTAATATGAATTTTCTAAAAATAGAAAAACTGTTACAATTTCATATGTTTGCGAATTTAAGGGTGGCTTAACAATAGCTTGGACTAATTTACGACCCAATTAGTTCGTTTTATCGTTGCCAGAAGTCAATCCTTCATTGATAGTACCCAGAGTTTAGCTCGCCCGAGGAGATTTTTCACTATATGGTTAATATGCAGGCAATTATATTCGATGTCGATGGTACGCTTGCCGACACAGAAGAGGCGCATCGACAGGCATTTAACGATACATTTCGAGAACGCGGGCTGGCGTGGCATTGGTCCATTCAGGACTACCTGAGCTTGCTCAAAGTGACCGGTGGCAAGGAACGTATTCGTCATTTTATCGATACGTCACAAGGACGCTTACCTGAGCCCGTTGCCGATATGGATGACTACATTGCCGAACTGCATCGTGCCAAGACACAACGTTATCAAGCCATTATAGAAGCAGGGCAATTACCCCTACGGACGGGGGTTAAACGGCTCTTACTGGAGGCGAGACGGGTGGGGTTAAAACTCGCCATCGCGACGACAACATCGCATAGCAACGTACAATCGTTATTGGAAATCAATCTCGGTGCAGATGCCAGCGGCTGGTTTGCGGTAATGGGTACAGGGGAGGATGTCAGCCAGAAAAAACCACATCCTGAGGTCTATGAGGTCGT
>JBGMRO010000327.1:0-5120 GCA_048061555.1 Thiohalomonadales bacterium
TAAACTGCACCACCGCGACACGCTGTCCATGTCCCAAGGCACGCGCCACCATGCCGAAGGCCGAACTACTCTTGCCTTTGCCGGTGCCCTTCAAGAGCAAAGCGATACCGCGCTGTTCGGTCGCCGCAGCGACCCGTTCGTCTATAACTTGTTTTTTCCGCAACATTCGTTGCTTATGTCTTTCAGTTTGTTCTAATTCGATTGTCATAATATATTCTTCGAAAGTAGTCTCTCCATCCCTTTTTAATCTTTGACCTTTAATTTTTTACTTTTTACCTTTTACCTTTTACCTCAAGCCTCTATTCCGTAGGTATCATATCCACGTGCAAATACTCGGCATCCCACTGCTGGGCTAAATGATAACAACGCCGCAATCTGACTTTACTGGACTCCATGTCTATCAAGGTAATTTTGGCAGGTAGATGTATGTCAGACACATCACCTCGACCTCTTCCATCCGTCAAAATAATGATAGATTGCGATTCATGAGGTCGTCGGCGTTGGCGATGCACAAGAAAATGATTGATATACGATACTGCGGCCCTGAATGGTGTCCCACCGCCAGCAGGTACATGACCCAACTCAGTTATTAATGATTTTCGGGGTCGTGAAGGTGGTATCAACATGTTTACTTGATCATTTCCGAAACTCACCAAACTCAGGGTTTCTCGTCGCAGATAGACCCATCGATTGAGTGCATTAACAATTGCCTTAGATTTTTGCAGGGCGGCCTCGGTCAAAATAGATGCCGAGGTATCCAACAATATCACATTCAGATGGTTGACCAGTGCATAGCGTGGACGTCTAATAATCGACTCGAGTGAAATCTTGGTTTGTCCCCAGTGAGAGGCACTACCGTGCACTCGCTTTTTATTTATTTCACCTTGCTGATTTTTTTTTGCTTTTAACAGCGTGGCAAACCAGTCGATCTGCCCGGTGTCACTTTGCCTATATCGATCTCTATGGCCTCGATTCGACCCTGCACTTATCTTACGATGCTTAGTATCCTCTGGTCGACCTGTCCTATTTACCAGGCAGAATCTATTTTGCGGTTTTTTTTTTCTGTGGGTTCGCAGGGCAAGACCTTGTCGATATGCCTCGTTCTTCCAACGGGCACATACTGAGGTGGCATTTCACCCCACTCGCCTGACTTTGCCTCTGGGCCCGATGAAGCTTGGGCCGACGCATCACCCGAGTCCGATGAAGCATCCTCGTATCGAGGCTTTTCGCTGTGCAGCTGATTCGAATCAACCGCCTTAGTCTCGGAAGGGGCGGTAGAGTGATGATGCAACGGGCGCCGATGTGCCAATACCCACTCGGCGACCGAGTCTATACAGGCGTGATCAACTTCACTCAATCCTTGCCATGCCGCGAACGCAACTGCCGCTCTACGCAGGGTAATATCGGCCCGAACGCCTTCCACACCCGCTTGCAAACATGTCTCGCAGGCATAGCGCTGACAATCATTGCTGACCCTGATATCGGTAAGCCGTTGCCGTGCTATGCGCACTTGCTCGATTAATTGTGACTGCTGATCTCGATAGTGTTCTATAAATGCAGCCGGGTCGGCATCGAAACGAAGACGTCTCTCGACCACCTGCATACGTTGCTCCACGTCCAGTGCCTGCTCTAGCTGTACACACAACCCAAATCGATCCAATAACTGCGGCCGTAATTCACCTTCATCTGGATTCATGGTACCGATGAACACAAATTTCGCAGGGTGTGAGGTAGAAATACCATCACGCTCTATCGTATTGATCCCTGACCCACAGACGTCTAGCAGTAAATCGACCAAGGGATCAGATAGCAAGTTAATTTCATCCACATATAAAATGCCTTGATGTGCGCGATGTAGTAGACCGGGTCTAAACGAAACCTGCCCATTATCTAATACATTTTGTAAATCGATAGAACCGAGCAATCTTGCTTCATCTGCGCCTAACGGTAGCAATACAAATTTGTCAGATTCAATGCCGGCAACTTCGGCCAACGCCCGCGCCAACGTAGATTTTGCACTGCCCCTAAAACCCTTGATGAGTAAACCGCCTATATTTATATCAATCACAGTCAATAGCAGTGCCTGTTTTAAGGTGGTATTACCGACCACGGCACTAAACGGCAAGATAGACATAATAAAATTTCCCACGTTAATCTAAGCTTAAGGTTACAGTGATATAACTAAACACGTAGCGAGTAGTTCAAGGATGACACTATACAGGAAGTGTGTTTTCATAGGTACAGGACGTACCTTACAGGATGTTACTATATCGGTCTAGAACCTTTCAGTACAAGCTTTTTACGGGAAATACGTACAGGGAAGTACTTTTTACAAGGCGTACTCTACGCATTATTACCTAAGGACTTACGTAGGCATTATTGCTTACTTAAATTTACCACCCGTCTTAATATTGGAATCAGTGTAGATCGTAATATCTCTTTTGATATAGAAAATTTTTGCACGTAGAAAAAGTTCGAAACCATTGTTCTTAGCAACTGTTCTTAGCAACAAGCTGAAAAAAACATATTGTCACTATTAGTTTATAACCAAATTTGTAATTAATTAGTTTATAACCAAATTTGTAATTAATTAGTTTATAACCATAGCTTGTAGCACTGAAGTACTTTTAAGATGTTCGA
This sequence comes from Thiohalomonadales bacterium, assembly GCA_048061555.1. Taxonomy (GTDB): domain Bacteria; phylum Pseudomonadota; class Gammaproteobacteria; order SZUA-152; family SZUA-152; genus JBGMRO01. The sequence goes on from JBGMRO010000327.1 coordinate 2,641, forward strand.
ATATAGACAGAGGGATATAGTAGGTTCTTTTCGTGGCTGTCGGCAATAGGGATTTTGCTGTCGGGATTGGGGAGTATAGGGATATACTCAAATACGCTTTTTTGGAATAGCCGAGCACACCCAGGGATATATTTGTCCACACTCGATTCGATAAGCCTCGGAGAGAGCCGACTATATCGTTCTGTTCTATATAAACTTAATTAGAAGCATAAACTATTTCGCCTTGTCTATGCAGGCTAATCAGGAAACGGTCTAGCAGCTAAGTAGATCTGATTAAGTTATATACATCTTGACATCAAATGACCAATCGCGGCACTATACACTTATGATGCAATTAAACCTAAACGTAAGTTACAGAAACAGCAAAATGCTGTGGTGGAAACAGACATCCCACCACGTGCCCGCGTAATATTGTCAAAAAATATATATATAAAAAGGCCGTGGATTTCATTCACGGCCTTTTTTTTGCGTAATGAGATTCCACTAGTAAAAAGGAAAGCTCATGCTCGCATTGTACAAAAGAATAGAAGCCAATAATTCCTTATATGGATTGCTTTGTGTTCTGCTTGCCACCTTGGGATTGTCTTTAAAGGCAGTACTCATCAAATTAATCTATCAAACCGACCCCACGATTGATGCCATTAGTGTATTGGCCATTCGATTTTTATTGGCCTTGCCCTTTTTTATATTTCTTTTGTATTTCCCGAGAAGGAAATTCATTAGCATCGGTTACAAAGCAGAAACCATAATCCCGTTGCTATTACTTGGGTCCATCGGTTTCTACCTGTCGGCGATACTAGACTTTTCAGCACTTGCCTACATCCCGGCGGGCCTAGAACGCTTGATACTGTTCCTCTACCCCACCTTTGTGGTCATGATAAGTCTATTTATACGACCACAAGAGGTATCACGGCGCACAATATTGGCATTGTTGATATCTTATGCCGGTATCGTGGTGGTATTCATTGAACAGGCACCCCACTTAGATGCGGATATGATTAAGGGAGCACTCATGGTCGTCGCCGCTGCACTGGTATTCGCAATCTACACGGTAATGAGCGTAAAACAGATACATCGACACGGCTCCATCGGCTTTACGGCCTACGCCATGATTGCGGCCACCTTAACGACGTTCATACACGCGATAACTATACACGGACCTGGCGTCTTTGTGCAAAGTCAGCAAGTGTATTTGTTGACATTAATTATGGCCATTTTTTCTACCGTATTGCCCTTATTATTAATGGCTGAGGGCATAAAACGCATAGGGGCACCGAGCTCAGCAATCATTAGCACCAGCGGCCCACCGTTGACATTGGCACTGGCTTTTTTCCTATTGGGAGAAACCTTCGGTATTCTGCAAGCAATAGGAGGCAGCATGATATTAGTCGGCGTGTTTATGGTTTCTCGTAAGAGATAGTGTTGTTAGGGGGTTCGGCTATGATCCGTATAATATGCAGCCAGATCACCCGTAAGCGATTGTTTTATAATATCCGACTCTTTATTATTGCGGCACTATGCATGTATATTATTCTCTTAAAAATTCAACAATTTGCAAGACAAGTGGCTGCATATTACGCGGATCATGGCTGAACCCCGAGTTAATGTTAATTTTTGGAGAATATCGAATAATGAAATAGTCTATAGATAAAGACATAAACCGATTAATTTTGGATTTCTTATGCTACAAAAGTGCAGCTTGTCTGGTTTTACCCTATTGAAAAGGAAGATACTGGAAGATATTGGGTCCAACCTTGCCGACTCTAGAGAGTATTAACGTTCCGATTCGTCATATTCGATTTCGGGTGGCGTTCTTTCCTGTTGTGACCGTTCCTGTGTTTGCTCAAGGTCTAGATGTCGTTCAATTTCCATTCTTTCGTGAAGGATACGGGCTATTGCGATTCCTTCCTCTAAGTTGCATATAAACAATAAAATGACTTCCTTGTGGATAGGAGCATCTGCCTTCTTCTATTTCACTGCGCTTATGTCCAAGCGGTAAATTTTCGGTGAGCCATTCAAATCGCTCGTAAATTTCTGCTAAATATTTGTCGGCTTGCTCTTCTCCCCATTCTTCCATAGAGTAATTCCAAATTTCTCTCAAGTCCTCTTCGGATTCAGGGGTTAGATAATAATTATCTGGCATTGTGTTCCGTCTTGAATTTCTCCAGAGTTTCATTAAGTGATTGCTTAAAAACCCTACCTTCACGTATTTGGTCGATTCCTTTTTTGACTTCCTCTTTCAAGCGCATTAGCTTTATTTCCCGTTCACGCAATGAATCAATCAAGAACTTGCTAGCCTGCTCCTCGATGGTAGAGTTTTTTTCTGCAGCCATAGCGGTTAATTGCTTTTCTGCCTCTTGGTTGTTGATGTGAATATGTATAGTCATAATAGTTACCAAATTAGTTAGTGCCCATCCACAAACGATCTATTTCCCCAATATCTGCGTTGCGCGTATTATTTAGTAATTCTTGTTCTGCGT
>JBGMRO010000328.1:0-2989 GCA_048061555.1 Thiohalomonadales bacterium
AGAATCTTGTCATACCTGAGTTTTGAGAGTGATCGGGAGATTTTTCGTTTCGACACCCTGATATTAGATATAAATTTGTTGCTTGAATATTCTATTGGATAGGTAATAGAGGTTATTATGTCAGGTTTCTCAAACAAGTCTTCAAATTTACAGTTAAGCCCTCTAAAAAGAGGCCATACGAGATGGAGTTCATATTCGTTATCCAAACAATAGGAAATCGTGGAGTCCAAAGCCATTAAGCGATTAGAGAGCCCCCCAATGGTTTCAATAGTAAGTCGTTTCAAGGCTAATCTATAACTCTGTAGTTCATCTTGTTTTTCGCCGAAACTTTCTCAATCCATTCTTCCGGTAATATTTCGCCATGAGGGGTACGGGCCCGATTAAATTGGAATCTAAGCTTTTCGAAGGCGTTTTTATTTTTACTTCTACCTAAATCATCTAAAAGATAATATGGCAACAACCTGGAAAGTTGTTTGTAAAGTCTAAGTTTTTCATCGCGATAGGGCGCCACTTTAGCCGGATCACTGTGATATTGAGCCCAACCAATTGAACCGCAAATACCCATAGCACCAAAATTAGATGAAAGCACAATATTTTCAACAAACACCCTCAACGGACCTGAAAATTTATTCAGTACATCATCCATCATGATTATTGCTCCATCTGATAGGTAGGGACTAAATAGATCAAAATCCAATTTGGCACCAGGATAGGTATGATCACCATCTATCCACAGTAACCTAATTGGGGAAGTCCATTTATTTTTAAGCTCGTAGGAATATTTTTGATGAAAATCAACGTTATCTGTAACTCCATGTATTTTTAGATTATTAAAAAAATCGTTTTCTGACGACAAATCTTTCCCTAAAGACGGATCAGTGTGACTAGGCGCAGTCAGGGGATCAATAGCCGTAACCAACGCTTTATCCGAAAGCTGCGCGCCTTTAGACAACAGAATGGTTGATTTTCCCTTAAAACTACCAATTTCGAGTATTTGACCGGGGCTCGTTGGAACAACCGCCGCCAAAGCTACTAATGCAGCTTCTCTCTCTGATAGATATCCCTCTACATCCTTTATAGAGTCTACTAGTTGAGCGACAACTTTCTGAATGTCCATTTATAGTTTCTCTTCTACAAAGATAACGTTATATTTCTTGGAGAAGACATAAAAAAGACGCTTTAGGCCTTCTATAGGAAATGTAATGAAAAATTGAAAAACAGTTACCAAAGTAACTCAGTTCAAGCCACTTACTTACGTGTAAATAAATAAGAATCTGATTTTCCATTGCTCATACGCTAAGTTCTACCAAAATATCAATGATAAATACGAGAGGACATCTGCTCCTGCAAGTCAGAATATGAGAATAGTTAATTTTATATCAGGTGGCGATTTGGGTGGCCCAAAACAGTCCTTTTTGCATTATACGGAAGTATTGCAGAATCTAAACCACGATGTTTATTCGTTAGTCAGGAAAGGTGCCCCGTTAAGATCTCTGTTAAAACCCATCACTCATAAAATAGTGGAAGTAGCATATATTAGAACTAATGCTCCGATTTTAAGATATTTTGCGGCTTACCGCCTAAGAAGAATTATTGCACCACTTGAGCCCCAGTTAGTTATTGCGCACAAACAGGTAGATATCGCACTTTTACGTCTTGCGCTAAAAGACCGCTGCAAGATTGTAGGGGTGATTCATGGATATAACAGCAAACATATACAGTATGCGGACGCTCTTGTTGCTGTATCGAACAGGATAAAAGATTTTCTAATTTCTAAAGGCTACAAAAAACCAATCTACACGATACCCAACATGGTTAAATTAGCGAAGGAAGAACCTGAAACGCGATCAATTACTAATAACCCTCTTATAGGCACAATGGGTATGTTCAGACGAAAAAAGGGTATGGATGTTCTCGTCAATGCTCTATCTATATTACGGGATCGTGGCGTCTCATTTAATGCTGTTATGGCTGGCGGGGGATACCAGGAAAAAAAAGTAAAGAAATTGGCGAATGATATGGAATTAACCGATCTTGTAAGGTTTCGTCCATGGTTAACAAACGAAGAGAAGTGGGGCTTTCTGGATAGCCTGGATATATTTTGCCTGCCTTCTCGTAGTGAGTCTTTTGGTATGGTCGTTATTGAGGCGATGGCGAGAAAAAAGACTGTGGTAGCGACAAAATGCGGTGGACCAGAAGAGACAATTCAGCACGGGATTAATGGTTTCCTGGTTGAGAATGACTCGCCAACCAGTATGGCTAACTGTATTAGTGACATCATTAGCAATCGGGACAAGTATGCGAGCGTTGGTGAAAATGCATACAAAACTGCAAGAGATACTTATAGTCTTGAGGTTGTAGAAAAATTAGTAAGGAATATGATCTCTGATTTATTTCATTTGGATGAAAATAGAACATAAAATACATAAATAATGACCTTGTATGACAATAAATATTGTTTCTTGCTGATGTTTTTAGCCTTCGCAGCAATAAGCCCGGTTGCTGTATCTGGTTCGCAAGTCAACATAGTACAGAAGCCACCTTCGCCTGCCGTACAAAATGGCCTGGCTGAAACCCCAACATACAATAGAAGCTGGATCTGTAAATCCTGCGGCGCTACGCGCGTTCACTCTGCCACGGCGACCTCTACAAAAGATGGCGATCTCATTGCGGCATGGTATGGCGGAACAAGGGAGGGCGCGCGTGATGTTCAAATTTATATGTCTATTCTTCGACGTGGCAGTCAAGGCTGGGGGAAACCCAGAGCAATAATAAGCGTAGACACGGCTGAAAAAGATTTAGGACGTTTTATTAAAAAGCTTGGCAATCCGGTTTTATTAACCCATCCGAATGGTGAAATATGGTTGTTTTACGTTTCTGTATCAGCGGGCGGGTGGTCGGGCAGTCAGGTCAATCTGGCCCGCTCAAAAGACGGTGGTAAAAGCTGGACCACAACAAATCGCTATGTTACTTCGCCCTTTTTCAATGT
>JBGMRO010000328.1:3089-5095 GCA_048061555.1 Thiohalomonadales bacterium
CATCGTGTCTGGTCGGCATCGAGTAGTAATGACGGGCGAAGCTGGGATAATTTGATCGCAATGGAAATACCCAGCCATGACTCTGCTGTTGCGGCTATAAATGTTTACAAGAATAGAACGGTCCTGGTCGTTAATGATCTTGAGGTTGGTCGTTACCGATTAAGTTTGTACGCCAGAGCAGACCAGGGAACGTGGAAGCGTATAAAAATAATTGAATCAGCCCCACCCCCGAGCGGCGAACGATATGCTTACCCTTATCTGATTCGCGACAGCAATGGCATGATCCATTTGTTCTATACATGGAACAGAAAAAGAATACGACACGTGACTTTTAACTCCTCCTGGATAGAGCGGAAACTGAAATAATGGTAATTCCGGAATTTGGAGAAATCTGGCTTGGATTGGTGGTGGCCTTGCTGGCAGGGGGTTTTATTCAGAAACGCCTGGATCATGGTAAACACGCCATCTTCCTGGTAATCGTATTTTCCGTTTCTTTGCTACCATTATTTGATGGGCTAAGTCTGGCGCAGGTATTTCGTGGTGTATTAGGCGAGTTGTCCATTACCACTTTAGTATTACTAATATTATGGAATCTGAAATCTATCGCCAGGTTTCTGAAACTACAAGACCAAAAACATTTACTCCTTTTTATTGTAGCGATTTTCGCGATTCCCTTTTATTGGGCGTCACTTGGTGGAGCTCCTGTCGATCCTTACGGTTGGGGGTATGGAAATTGGTACGTCTACGGAATACTTATCATTGGTAGTCTCTTATCAGTTTATAAAGGCTACTATTTCATCCCAGTAATCGTACTCGCAGCGATGTTAGCTGAAGTGACCGATCTTTTAGAGTCCACGAATTTGTGGGACTACTTATTTGATCCAGCACTCGCTATCTACGCAATTGTAATTACATCCAGGCGCCAATATATATTGGCTTTGGAGCGGTGGAGACAGTCACGATAGTAGTAAGAAATTAATGTGCAGGAGCGAGCTATACACCGCCCGTGACGAGGACTTATAATTCTTGTCATTCTTATTCGTCTAGTAACTTAGAGAAGTAGTCTATAGTCCTTGTTAAGCCCTTCTCTAACGGGACCTTAGGTTCCCAGCCTAGGCGCTCTTTAGCGAACGTTATATCGGGTTGGCGCTGTTTGGGATCATCAGACGGTAGCTTTTCAAACACAATTTCCGATTTCGAGCCAGTTATCGTTATCACTTTCTCAGCAAGCTCCTTAATCGTGAATTCATTTGGATTGCCTGTATTAACCGGTCCCGTAACATCATCGGCACTATTCATCAGTCGCACAAATACCTCGATCAAGTCATCTACATAACAAAATGATCGAGATTGCGATCCATCTCCATATATTGTGATTGGCTTATTTTGTAGTGCCTGCATAATAAAATTAGACACAACGCGGCCATCGTTTGGGTGCATTCGAGGTCCATATGTGTTGAAAATGCGCGCCACCTTTATTCGCATATTGTGTTGACGATAGTAGTCAAAAAACAATGTTTCAGCACAACGCTTTCCTTCGTCATAACAAGAGCGAATACCGATTGGATTCACTCTTCCCCAATAATCTTCAGATTGAGGATGCACTTCGGGATCACCGTATACCTCGCTTGTCGATGCCTGAAATACCTTTGCATTTACGCGTTTGGCCAAGCCAAGCATGTTAATCGCTCCATGTACGCTGGTTTTTGTAGTTTGAACAGGGTCATGTTGGTAATGAATTGGAGAAGCAGGACATGCCAAATTATATATTTCATCAACCTCCACATATAACGGAAAGCAGATATCATGCCGTATTACTTCAAAAAGCGGATTAGATAGAAGACGGGATATATTATCTTTGGTGCCCGTAAAGTAATTATCTACACATATTACCTCGTTGCCATCATTTAACAGGCGTTCGCACAAATGTGAGCCTAAAAAACCCGCTCCGCCGGTTACCAATATCTTTTTTCTGGAACTATAAATTCGTGACATTTCGCTACCTT
>JBGMRO010000329.1:0-5094 GCA_048061555.1 Thiohalomonadales bacterium
CGCGTAATTATATTACTACATAGCGGCAGTTCATGACGAAATTCAGGTACCGTTAAACGTCGTAAATTTCTGACTAGAAACATGGTGTGCTCGTCTACGGTATAACAGTGAAACATATCATGCTGCATTTGGCCGACAATATTACCGAAAACAGGGATGTAACGCGCCAATACGCCATAGCGATTCATGCGTCGTAATTCATGTGTCAGGCCATGGGGTTGTTTGAATATCTCCATGAATAAATTCTGACATCTGGGGTCGGATCTAAACCGTTCATCAATAATGTTTCTACTTTGGCGTATTAGACGAATCGTCTTCGCTCTTACGCCTTTTAGTTCGGGTCGTTGTTGCAACAACAAAAATATTTCCAGTAGAGCGACAGGGTGGCGCACAAAAATATTTTCATCTCTTGCTGCGATGTAACCGTTGAATGCATGAAAGCGGTTATTGATGGGGGTTGGTACTAAGCGTTCACCACGGTGTAAGATGATTTCATCAAATAGTTGCAATAACATCTCATTGAGTCGATTTAATTCCATCACTACGCGGTAGTAGTCCTTCATGAATAGTTCTACCGCTAGCTTATGGGCTTCGTCCTTATAAGCGAACAGGGTGGCGAGTTGGCGTTGATAGTCGAACTGCAAGCGATCGTCTCGTCTTCCGGCCAACAGATGAAGTCCAAATCTAATGCGCCAAAGGAAATTCTGACTTTCATTGAGCGTTTGGTATTCCTGTTCTGTTATAAAATTATGTCGTATTAACTCTTTTATAGTGGAGACTTGGAAGTGTCTTTTTACCACCCAGCCAATCACCTGGATGTCTCTGAGCCCCCCCGGGTTTTCTTTTATGTTAGGCTCCAGGTTGTAGGCCGTATCGCCAAAACGACGATGGCGATTTTGTTGCTCAGTGAGTTTCGACTGAAAAAACTGGCCACTGGGCCAGATTTTATCGGGCCCAGTTTCGACTAACATTTGCTTGAATAATTCTGCATTGCCAGTAATTAGCCGTGCCTCCATTAGATTTGTCACAATCGTAATGTCGTTTATTGCCTGCTCTATGCAATCTGATATCGTTCTGACACTATGTCCCACCTCAAGACCGATATCCCAAAGAAATGTCAGGAATCCTTGTAACGGCTCCGTGATGCAATCTTCTAAAGTCGGGATAATAATGAGTAAATCTATGTCGGAGCCAGGGTGCAATTCTCCACGGCCATACCCACCAACCGCGACTAAGCTCGAAGCGTCTTGAACCTTAACGAATTGCTGCCAAAGTCGGATTAGCAATTGATCCAAGAAATTGGACCGCTCGACGACAAGTTCCTCAACGGGCCGGTCTTGATAGAAATCACTCGCTAGACTTTCGTCGAATGTCTTTAGGATATTCTTGAAGAGAGAGATGGAATGAGGGCTTTGGCTAAATTCCGAGTCAAATTGTTCCCAATCTATACCCATCACGGAGTGGTTTCCCTAGTAAAGGGTGCGTCATATTTACGCTGTGGCAAGGCGCAATGACGAGTAATAGTCGACCTATTGTGAGGAATTGCAACGCGGCCACGGAGGCAATAGGACGTGCAATTTGCAGGGAAATCTATTCGTGATGGGTAACTATACCGCGATGCCTTGACTGCCACGATTAAATATCTTCACCGGGCCGTTGTGTGAGGACTTCCACACCGCTGTCAGTGACCAATAGGGTATGTTCCCATTGGGCCGACAAGCTGTGGTCTTTGGTGACTACTGTCCACTGATCGGCAAGTAATTTGACGTGTCTTTTGCCTACATTAATCATGGGTTCGATAGTAAATGTCATGCCAGGCTCCAAAATTATGCCGGTATCGGGAGAGCCGTAATGTAGGACTTGTGGCTCTTCATGAAATACGCGCCCGATACCATGGCCGCAATATTCTCGCACCACGGAGCAATTGCTAGATTCGGCATGTTTTTGAATAGCAAAACCAATGTCGCCCAATTTAACGCCAGGTTTGACCATAGCTATGGCCAATTTCATGCATTCATGGCTGATTCGTGCCACCCGTTGCGCACCCACCGAGGCCTTACCAACCATAAACATCTTACTGGTATCGCCATGGAATTGTTCTTTAATAACGGTAACGTCAATATTGAGTATGTCGCCATCTTTAAGTTTTTTATTACCAGGAATGCCATGGCAAACTTGGTGATTCAGTGATGTACAGATTGATTTTGGGAAGCCATTGTAGTTCAGTGGCGCCGGTATGGCATTTTGTTCTGTGACAATAAAATCGTGGCAGAGGTCGTTGAGTTTATCGGTGCTGACTCCGGCTACCACATGAGGCCGTATCATATGCAGTACATCGGCAGCGAGTCGACCCGCGACGCGCATTTTAGCGATTTCGTCAGAATTTTTAATATGTATTGCCATTTTATTGTCTCAGTAATGTTGCTGCTAAATTCTAATTATTTTAATACTTACAATGGCTTATCGTAAAAGTTGTGTGAATCAATTGTCGCCGTCGGGTTTTTATGGTATAAAGCCCGCGCCCTAGAGGTAAATTTTAACGGGATAATTAGCCAATATATAGGTCGATTTCCCAAATTCGCACATGTACCGACACATACATCAGGGTGCCCGTCGTGATTCGCGGAAACTAGCCATTGTTAATAAGTCAGTAGTTAGAAAGCAAAAGATTGTTAACTATACAGAGTTTTGCTTTCATAGTTAACTCTGACTAATAATTAACTGATTTGACGGTGGCTTATTATTCGCGAATTTCGAAGTAAACGATTAGACGCATTGTGAACTAACCGTTTACTAACAATCGGGTTGATGTGTGGGGTACATGGAGGTCAAACCCAAGAGGAATTAGAAACTATGAGTACTGTAACCATGCGTCAAATGCTGGAGGCCGGTGTGCATTTTGGTCACCAAGTTCGTTATTGGAATCCAAAAATGGCCCCATACATCTTTGGACAGCGTAATAAAATTCATATTATCAATCTCGAGCATACTCTGCCAAAATACAACGATGCCGCAAATTTTTTGGGAAAATTAGCAGCAAACAAAGGCAAGGTACTATTTGTTGGTACCAAGCGGGCTGCACGAGAAGCCATTAAGGAACATGCCTCAAGATGTGGTATGCCCTACGTCGATTTCCGCTGGCTCGGTGGCATGCTAACCAATTATCAAACGGTAAAAATTTCGATTAAACGCCTAAAAGAACTCGAAATTATGGCGGCTGATGGAACTTTTGCGCGTTTATCTAAAAAAGAAACCCTAACGCTAATGCGTGAAAAGGAAAAGCTTGATCGTAGTTTAGGGGGCATCAAAGATATGGGCGGGTTACCCAGCGCCTTATTCATCGTTGATGTTGGACACGAAAAAATCGCTGTCGCAGAAGCCAAAAAGTTAGGCATCCCTGTGGTCGGGATCGTTGATACTAACAATTCACCCCTTGGGTTAGATTATGTTATCCCTGGCAATGACGATGCTATGCGCGCCATTGGATTATATGCACAAGGCATAGCCGACGCGGTGATAGAGGCGACACCAGACGCGATAAGCATCGGAACTAAGGAAGAGGGTGGTTTCATCGAGCTTGATGACAGCGGTGGAGTGGTTACGCCAAAGGCTGCAAAGCCGGCGAAGAAAAAACCGGTCAAGGCTAAAGCCGAGAAAAAATCGGTGGAAAAACCCGCCGAGGTTGTCGAACCCGCTACCGAAGCTGATGCTCCCCCGGAAACTGCGGTTGTTGATGATGCAAAGAAACCAGCAGATACGGATTAAATTCTCCCGCTGGCGACTGATGTGATGGCGACGTGTAGCAAATCAGACGCTGTGAGCAGTCCGTTGGAGAATAAAACAAGCTGTGGCTGCGGATAGGCGCTAATGATATTGGGAAAATCATCTGATTGTGGATGAGCAATAGTTTAGTCACTATGGTTTGTAACTATAGTTTGTAACTACAAATTAGTAACTGCGAAAAGATTGAGGAATCGAATATGGCTATAACAGCAGCCTTGGTAAAAGAACTAAGAGAACGTACCTCTGCAGGTATGATGGAATGCAAAAAGGCCTTGGTGGAAACCGATGGAAACATAGACGCCGCCGTTGAATATATGCGTAAAGCGGGGTTGGCTAAAGCGGACAAAAAGGCGGGTAGAATTGCCGCAGAGGGATTAATTGGCACGTCTCTGAGTGCGGACGGCAAAATGGCCGCCATGGTTGAAATAAATTCTGAAACGGATTTTGTTTCAAAAGGCGAGCAATTTTTGGATTATTTAAAAGAAGTCACCGATCTCGCATTGGCGAATAATTGCCAGGACCTGGATTCGCTCTTGAGCGTGAAGATGGCTAGCGGCGATTCCGTAGCAGACGCCGCCAAGGCGTTGATTGTCTCGATAGGTGAAAAAATATCGGTTCGTCGAGTCGTCGTATTGAAAACCACGGGTGTGATTGGCACATATTCTCATGGCGCTAGAATAGCAGTCTTGGTTGATCTACAAGGCGGCGATCTGTCGCTGGCAAAGGATATCGCGATGCACGTTGCCGCGAGTTCACCACAGTGTGTCTCCGCAGATAATGTCTCACCTGAACTTATCGAGAAAGAGAAAGAAATCTTTTCTGCGCAAGCGGCTGAGAGTGGAAAACCTGCTGAAATTATAGAAAAAATGGTATCCGGTCGAATTAAGAAATTTCTAAAAGAGGTTACTTTGCTGGGACAACCCTTTGTGAAGGATCCGGATACCAGTGTTGAAAAATTACTCGCAGCGGCGTCCGCCTCGGTTGATTCGTTTCATCGCTTCGAGGTGGGTGAAGGTATAGAGAAAAAAGAAGAGAATTTTGCAGATGAAGTAATGGCGCAGGTCAAAGGTAGCGAATAATACGACCTTAACACACGCTTAGGTAAAGTGAATTAATTTAGGTGTGTTATTGAGTAAATTCGGTGTAACTACTCACCTAGCCCCTGTAAAACTTCATCTCTTCGTCCAAAAATGGTCATTTAGTTGTGGAAACTCACATTTTTTGCCTCGATCTGAAGCTTTACAGGGACTATTTGAGCAGTTACTAATCAAAACCCCGTATCAAACAGGATAACCTATGACTAAATCCAAT
>JBGMRO010000330.1:0-5087 GCA_048061555.1 Thiohalomonadales bacterium
ATTGGTATTCATGCTATACGCCGCAAGCTTCTTGGCCTTAAAGACATCAAACAACCAAAAACTGACCTTGTATTTGTCGTCACCGACTTGTTCAATTTGTCCGATGACCAGACTTTCAGAACCCAGTACACGCCAATTCCGAAATTTTATATCAGACTCTTGATGTGGCTTAGAAAGCATATCGGTCTCTGGTAAGGGATTAAATTTACCGGAGCGCATCAAGTCCATCGTAATTATTTCAGAGATATTCTCAGTGGGTGTTTGACTACCCTTGAAGGTAAACGGCACCACCGCAATAGGGTAGGCATCTTCCACCCACTGGGTAATCTTTAATTTAAGCGGTGCCGCCTCTGCAATAGGTGCGCTTATGCTGGTTAACGCGAGCAGCCACACGACTGGCCACGCCCGCATGGGCGGGATACAAACTACAATTTTTTTAATCATACAGTTACACTTTTGGGGCAAAATTTATTTCCAGTTCACGGTATTGGTCAAATATATCACGGTCTTCAATGTCTAACGGAAAGGGCGAAGACTTCCATACCGCATTGACAACCGACTTATCAAAGACATCATCACCACTGCTCTTTATGATTTCCACGTTTATGACCTCACCCGTAGGTAGCAATCTCACGGAAATCACACAGCTCAAATCCTTTTTTTGACTTGCTACGGTACTACGACGCCAGTTTTCAGTAATGCGTTGCTTGATCATGGCACTGATCCGTTGCACCCGCGTCATATTTTCGACGACTTTTGCGTCATCAAGCTGAGCTTGTTCTTGCGCCAATTCTGCCAAGCGCATATCCTCTTCTTCTTGCGCGATTGATTGCATCATCAAGTCCTGCTCTTCTTTGCGACGCTCGTCGGCCCGTTTTTGCTTATCGTGCTTGATCTTTGCTAAGCGCTGTTTTTCTGCTTTGAGCTTGGCGCGGCGCTTTTCAGCGGTATTGTCCTTTGGTTTCGGTTTGGGCTTTTGTTGCTTTGGTTTATTAACCTTAGGTTTATCGACCTTAGGGGGCTGATTTTTTGCCGCCTTGCGTTCATTTCTCTTGCGTTGCTTTTCTATTTCTAATAGTCGCTGCTGTTTCTGCAAGGCCTCGGCTTGGCGTTTTGCTTCTTTTTGTAGCTTTAATTTTTCGCGCTCGGCCTGCTGGCGGTCTTTCTCCAGGCGTTTATCTTCCTCACGGAGTTTCTTCTTTTCCTTTTTTTTTAGCTTAGCAACTTGTTTTGCAATCGTGGATTCATCGACAATCGTCGCCTGGACCACTTTAACTTTGGCTATCGCTTCTTCATCGGCCTGCCAATCAACACTATAAATCAGCATCACGATCAGACCTACATGCACAAGCACGGCATAAAATAAAGAAATCGGACTTTCAAGTAAGGACTTAATCACAGCTCAGGTCCAATTACGATTTGCTCGACTTATTGTTTTTACGAGAATCACGCGTCTTACGACGACTCTTGCGAGTCTGTTTCGTTGGTGTCTCAGTAATCAATCCCACGCTGGGTGCCCCCGCCCGTTGTAATAGCGACATGGCAAAGACGACTCTCTCATATCTCACCCGACCGTCGCCGCGTATCAATACCGGGGTTCCGGGTTGGTTACGTAATACGGCGGCAACCAGCTTCACCATGGCGTCATTTTCTATGGGCGAATCGGTATCTTCACCGACATTTAGGTAATAGTCCCCTTCGGCGTTGACGGTTACAATGAGTGGTTCCTTAGCCTCGGCTTCGATGGGTTCCGCGCTGGCTTGTGGTAAATCGACATTGACGCCTTGCGTCAATAACGGCGCCGTTATCATAAATATGACCAACAGTACCAACATGACGTCGATATAGGGGACGACATTGATCTCCCCCATCGGTTTTCTTTTGATGCGTTTCTGATTTACGGGCGTCATTGTTTGTGTGCCTGACGCTGTAATATGCTGGAAAATTCCTCACTGAAGGCCTCGTAACGTGTCAAAATTCTTTCCAGATCACTAGAATAACGATTATAGGCGATGACTGCCGGGATGGCAGCAAAAAGACCCATCGCGGTGGCCACTAGTGCCTCGGCGATGCCGGGCGCAACCATCGCTAAGGTCGCTTGTTTAACATTACCCAAGGCCCTAAATGAATTCATGATCCCCCAGACCGTGCCAAACAGACCCACATAGGGACTGGTTGATCCTACGGTAGCCAAGAAGGACAGATTCGTCTCCAGTCGATCGGTTTCACGCATTAAGGCAACTCGCATAGAACGCTGGGCACCTTCTAATACGACCATCGGATCGCCCATTTGCTGCTGTCGCATACGCGCGAATTCTTTGAAGCCTGATTCAAAGATCTTGGCCATACCATCTATATTTTTTCGTCCTGCGGTTACGCTATTGTATAAGACGTTCAAGTCACCGCCGGACCAAAACCGTTCTTCAAATTCGTCTGCCTCGGCTGCAGCCTTGCGTAGCATGCGTGATTTCTTGAATATCATGGCCCAGGAAACGGTGGAGGTTAACAATAAAATAGCCATAACGAGCTGCACCAGAATACTGGCATTGGTAATTAGTGATACTAACGATAAATCAACACCCACCCATGATCTCCTTTTTGACGACTTCTGGAATTCGTACGGGTTTAAATTCGCCTACGGTAATGCAGGCAATCTTAACCCATGCCTCACATAATAGCGTCGATAAGCCAGAAATTTCCGTCATTATTTTTTGATATAAATAAATACTCGCCGGCGCCATCTTTTCGACCACGGCACTCACATGCAATAATTGATTGAACTTCGCCGGTTTAATAAATTCCACGCGTACCGAGCGAACCGCGAAAATTATCCCCAGCTCGGTCGCCAGCATGTCCTGCTCTAAACCTAAATGTCGCAACCACTCAGTACGCGCACGCTCCATAAATTTTAGATAATTACTATGGTATACCACGCCACCACAGTCGGTATCCTCATAGTAGATCCGAACGGGTAGAGTAAATTCATTCATACGCTAACGTTTACTTAGTCGGAGATTCCAACGGCGCCTGCTGGGCGACGCTGTCCGCAGAGATATTCAAACCAAAGTGTTGGTACGCCGTTCGGGTCACCATGCGCCCACGCGGCGTGCGCATCAAAAACCCTTCCTGGATCAAATAGGGCTCGAGGACGTCCTCTATGGTACCTTTTTCTTCACTAATAGCCGCAGCCAGATTGTCCACACCGACGGGACCACCATCAAATTTTTCAATAATAGCCAATAACAGTTTTCGATCCAACATATCAAAACCATTATTATCGACACTCAGCATATCCAAGGCGGCCTTAGCGATGGCATGGTCGATGCGACCGTCTGCCTTAACTTCGGCATAATCCCTAACTCGTCGCAACAATCGATTTGCTATACGGGGTGTACCGCGTGACCGTCGTGCTATTTCAGTCGCGCCATCTTGGTCGATACTGAGTCCAACAATAGATGCCGATCGTTTAACAATCTGAGTCAATTCTGTGCAGGAATAAAATTCCAGGCGCTGTACTATACCAAATCGATCGCGTAAGGGGGAAGTTAAAAGACCCGCCCGAGTGGTTGCACCGATCAGCGTAAATGGTGGCAGATCGAGTTTGACCGAGCGTGCGGCAGGTCCTTCACCGATCAGGATATCGATCTGAAAATCTTCCAAGGCAGGATACAAGACCTCTTCTACCACTGGACTCAAACGATGTATTTCGTCGACGAACAAGACATCGTGGGCATCCAAATTGGTCAATATCGCGGCTAAATCACCGGCCTTTTCGAGCACGGGGCCCGAGGTTTGACGTAGGTTTACTTGCATTTCAGCCGCTATAATATGCGCCAAAGTGGTCTTACCGAGACCCGGTGGACCGAAGATTAATACATGGTCGAGCGCCTCTTGACGTTTTTTAGCGGCGCTGACGAATATCTCCATTTGTTGCTTCATCACCGTCTGGCCAATATAGTCTTGTAGACGGCGCGGTCGAATGGCGCGGTCGAGCGCCTCTTCGGTTCGTTCTACCGGGGTAATCGACGGATCTATTAGACGTTCAGACTCGATCATTAGCAATTATATTTAGTAACAATATTGTTTTCACTATATTTTATCATTAGTGTCCCATTAACATTATGAGCGAGAACCCAAAAGAGGATATGAAGCTGAGACAGGTAAAGAAAGACCGTTCCACCGCAGGGATGCGGTGGTCGAGCTTACATGGATGTATTCACGCGAGTCTTTCTTTACCTGTCTCAGCTTCATGTCCGGCGCCACGAGCGGATTGCTAGAACGTATGCTCCATGCGGCTTATGCAATATTTCGCCGTAAGTTAACGGGACAGTAGTGATATTTTATACCGTCGCGATGACCGATCGAAGTGCCAATTTTATTATTTGGTCACTGGCCAAACCCTTGCTATCGACCCCACTTACCATGCGACTTGCTTCGGGGGGTTTGTATCCTAATGACATGAGTGCACTGACCGCATCCCGCACTGGGTCAGTCTTAACTTCCTGCATCAAGCAACCTGCATTGACCGGGTCGTGGCCCTGCGTGCGCGGCTCACCACCGATTTGTAGCGCCGTAAATTTATCCTTTAACTCGACCATTAAACGTGCCGCCGTTTTTTTACCGACGCCGGGGACCTTGATAAATCGATCGACATCTTCGTTATTGACGCTCACGACCATCTCGTCACTGCTCATGTTGGACATTAACGCTAAGGCCAGTTTTGCTCCCACGCCATTAATCTTGATTAAGATTCTAAAAATGGTGCGATCTGAATATTGTAAAAAACCATATAGTAGTTGCGCGTCCTCGCGCACCAACATATGGGTATGCAAGGTCACGACGACGCCGGGTTCTGGTAGCTCATAAAAGGTACTCATCGGTGCCTCTAATTCGTAACAAACACCGTTTACATCCAACAATAGCGCCGGTGCTTGTTTTAGGACTAGATTTCCGGTGAGCCGGCCTATCATCGTCTATCTCGCCTCGATAAGTGGCTTATTCGCGTCTATCTTCGCGATCTGGTCTCTAATATCGAGATTATTGGCATGGCAATATGCCGCCGCCAAGGCATCTGCGGCATCGGTACT
>JBGMRO010000331.1:0-5081 GCA_048061555.1 Thiohalomonadales bacterium
TGTCAACCTAGATAAGGACATTAACGAAAATGATGATCAAGTGATCACCGCAGAGCCTGTTGGCGAAAAATATATATCCTTAAACGAAGTACTTAATTTTTCTTATAGCAAAGCCAAGGCTCTTTCAGAAACATTTAGTGAGAACGACCTTGAGTTGATAGACAGTTACTCAACTGCCTTCAAAACATATGAATTCTCGATCGTTGTTCTTCGGAAAGAAGATATTGACTCTGCTATCGAAGTATTCACCCGTATCAACACCGGTGGTCAAACCCTGACTCTATTTGAGATCATGGCGGCTAAAACCTACGATGAGCAACAAAATTTTGATATGCAATCCAAGTGGGATGCCTTTATCGAAGAACTCAAAGGCATCAAATACGAAGGCATATCCAGCACAGTTGTCTTGAGTGTGCTTTCATTGGTATTGAGTCGCACCAAGGAGTGTAAGCGCAAAACTATATTGACATTGAGCAAACAGGACATCATCGACACTTGGGATGCGGCAATCTCTGCGCTGAAAGACAGTATCGACTATTTCAGAACAACCTACCGTATTCCTGTATCACAGTTGCTGCCTTACGATTCACTGTTAGTGCCTTTTGCCTATTTCTTTTATCATAAAAAAGATAAACCTCTAGCTGAACAGAGAAAATTCCTGGAAGAGTTCTTCTGGCGAATGTCGCTATCGTTTCGGTATTCTAGTTCTACCGAATCCAGTCTGGCTCAGGATATCAAGCGCATAGATAAAATCCTCAATAATAATGAGCGACCTGACTATAGCGATATCAATGTCTATCTGGAATCGCCACAGACGCTAATCGACACTAATTTCAGTGCTGGTAACAGTTATTGTAAGGCAGTGCTTTGCCTGTTAGCCTACCAAGAACCAAAAGACTTCCAAGACAATGGTAAGGTAATTCTTGATAACTCTTGGCTGAAGGTAGCCAGCAGCAAGAACTACCATCACTTCTTTCCGAAAGCCTATTTAAAGAATAAAACCCCGCTCAACAGAAATAGTCTCGTCAACATCACCTTTGTTAGCGATCATCTAAACAAACGCAAAATCGGCGCAAAATCTCCTTCCACCTATATTGGCGATTTTAAAGATGAAAATACGGATATTAACGCTGCCTTGAACTCTCATTTCATCGACATTGACGGTTATGGTATAGAAAGCGATGACTACGGAGTGTTTCTACAGGAAAGGGCAAAATGCATTTATGAACATCTTAAATCTCGTATTGAGTTGACTCATGTCGAACCCGCCAACGAAGAAATAGAAGAGCTTGTGTTGGGCGGTGAGTCTGATACGGTCGAATTTAAATCTACTCTACGATATGACCTGCGCCAGAAGGTTGTGAATAAAAAACTAGAATATGTGATTGCTAAAACCATTGCTGCATTTCTCAATTGTGAAGGTGGAAATCTTTTTATTGGCATCGATGACAACATGAATGCGCTGGGACTGAATGATGATCTATCGACATTGAAAAAAGGAGATATTGACGGCTTTGAGCTACAGTTACTGGAGGTAATTAAAAAATATATCGGCAACGAATATAGCACCCATATAAAAATAAACTTCCCAGATTACGATAATAAAAAAGTCTGTCGCATTAAAATCGCCAAAAGCAGCAAGCCCGTATTTACAATATTTGAGGGGCGTGAGGATTTCTTTGTCCGCTCATGTAGTTCGTCGCAACCGCTAAGTAGAGAGGAACAAAGCGCCTACGAAAAAGAACACTGGAGGAAGTGATTCATAAAAGGAATAACGAGACAGCAGATGCGCTCACAAAGTTTAAAGTATCCCTTCTCGTTCCACGCTTCGAATTTGTAATGCCGCTTGGCATGTTAGGCAGACTCACTTCAATGATGCACGGTAGTGGCTTTATGACAACGGACATCGGTTATCTCGTTTCTCATTGTATTGCTCGTTTTGAGATGGTGCGGAATTGAGAGACATTTTGAGATACAAAATTATGCAGATTAGGGTGCCTGCCTGGGCGCTGAGGCAATTTATCGATATCGTTCGTTTTTGATGTGGTGGTGAAGCGGTAAGCCCACTGTTGGTGTAACGGATGACAGAACATAGTAGAGCGGACGCAGGAAATAGCGAGCGTTAGTATGAGCGATGCCCTGCATCAGGGCATGAGTCAAGTGAAGAAGATATATGCATTGGCTTGAGTATCGAAAGATACGTCAAAGAGGCATCGTCCCTTTCTCAAGATCAAGGAGCGAATGAGCACAGTTTCCTCAGTGCGAACTCGGACACTTGTGTTGCTATACAGGCGGCAAAACTTTATCTAAGACTATCGATAGTCAATTCGAATTGGAGCTGCGGGAAATCCGGAATCAGGTATGCCTGTAACTGTGGGATTGTTCGGAGTCATTTCAGCGGCAATCGTCAGAACTCCACCAGTAACCGAATCACAAATAATAGTATTATTCAGGAAGTCGTAAAGTAGGATTGATTGCACAGACAGATTATTGATCAGTGTCGGAACCTTTTTAAGGTACCAAAATGCTGAAGGTGGTGGGTTCGGCGACTCAGTATACGCTACGATATTATATACTGCACCGGCTGTTCGGCTGTCCTGGTCATCGGATACAGTATCACCTCCAAACAGATTGCCTACATAGTCCATATAGGGTTTTCCTCCGGAAACGCCACAGTTTGAATCTGTATAGTACAAAATGATTTGGTCAGAGATTCGCCCGCCCTTCACCTGCACCAACGTGCTAAACCCTGTCGGGGTTACAACATGAATTTCGCCATCTGAAGCAGGTTCAATCCCTAACCCTATAACCAGATCATTGTTATCAACGACAACAAATCGTTTTTCGGCTGCTGCTATTCGGCTATCGTTATCATCGATAGAAACTTTAAGATTGTTAAAGTTTGCATTTACTTTGGCAGAATTTGCAGCAATACCGGGAGCGAACTTGTTCGGTATGCTTGCTTGTCCGGCATATGATGCACCGGTAATCAGTGCAACGGTAAGACCAAATGCAATGGATAGGCATTTAAGTGATGTATTCATGGCTAGATTACTCCATTGATAACTGACATTACCGGTAATCGACTCTAATTGGTGGTGACGGGAATCCATTATTAGGGATTCCGGTAACAGCAACATCGTTTGGTAGCACTTCAGCCGCAGTTGAGAGTATTCCAGAAGATACTGTTAAGCAGTCTACTGTGTCAGTTGGGGAGTAGTAGAGTTTGAGCGACTGTGGTGCCAGATTGGAAACTAGGGTAGGAGATTTAGGCAGATACCAATCATCATCCGGAGCTGGCGCACGGGTTGGGAAGTACGGGTCCGCTACAGTGTATACCGCTCCATTCACAATGGCTGGTACATTATAACTGAATATGGTCGTTTGTCCGCCGCCGCCTGCTGGGAGGTTGTAGACGATGTTTCCATTTGCGCTATTGCTGTAATCTACATACGTGCTGCTGCCGGAATTACCACAATCCACGTCCGTATAATACAGTAAAACTTGCGTTGAGATCGTTCCGGAGGCACCAAATATTTTGGTATGAAATCCCTGCGGGCTCATAATATAGGGTTCTCCAGCTTCCCCACCAGAAACGAGTCCGATGACGGTGTCGGTGGCGTCAACCGCTACAAGGCGTTTAGCAGCTTCTATAATTCTTACATCATTATCATTAATTGCAGATTGCAAGGCATTGAAGTTTTCGTTTACTTCGGCTGCATTGGCGGCTGTACCCGAAACGAACGTATTGGGGATAGTCGCTTGTCCGGCATATGATGTGCTGCAGAGCAATGAAAGCACGGTGCCTAGAATAGTTAACGAGATGTTAAACTGTGTTTTCATAACTGTATTACTCCCAATTCGCCTGGTTCCAGTTTCCAACGTCCCATATCAATGCATTTAAGGTCGCTAGAATGTCGCTGCCGCTTGATGTGGTTGCTATATTCTCGGCTTCGCCAAATGCGGTTTGAGCAGAGGACATAATTGTGGTGATCTGGGTGATCTGAGCGGGAGTAAGTAGGACATCAGCACCCAAGCCGTCAATAAAGTCCCGAAGGCTGATGAGTTCAGGGTTGGAGCCAGATGTTGTTAGGCTATTTGACACCGCAATCGCAGTACTTGCCTGATCCAGGAATGCCTGGGTCGGCGTCAGATTGCTTACATCCGAATCACTACCAGTGGCTGAAGGTTGGGTTGTTGCTATTGCACTATTTAACGTACTCGTACTTTCGATACCCGTAACGAGGGTGTTTCCCGTTGTATCGTCGGTAATGATAAGTTTGTTGGCGAGTACCTCGGCGGACAGCTCAGCTTTCTTAATTAGTGCTACCGCAGCAATAGTCGGTGCAGCCGGGTTTGCGATGATGCCGATATCGGGCTGCCCGTCTATATCACCATCGGTGAGGTCAGACACTATTGCATCGATGGTCTCAGTCATCGATAGACCTACTGATACTTTCGTGCGACGTATTAACTCAGCTACGGCTTCATTGGTTCTTACAATATCGGCAATATTTGTTGAATTCACCTCTGTAGTGATTGGGTTAATATCGGAAGCTAAACCAAACCCGAGGTTCCTTGATATATCTTGTGTCGCAGTCTGTAGTTGTGCGGCTGTGAATTGCCTACCATTCTTCAACAGGGTGATCTTGACAGCTAAGGTAGACAAGGGATTGACATTGCATATCACCGTACCCGATGGCGGCAGGTTCGTGGCGGTGGAGATTAATGAAAAGTCGAGAGTTTTCCCCGTTACAATGTCAGTGCCGCCTGTAATGGTAAGGGTGAGCGGTGCGGGGCTATCGGATGGCACCGTAAAACTGAAGTGAGCGGTAGAATCCGTGACAGGGCTGGCAGGACTTGTTGTTACTGCTATGCCATTCGCATCGGTTACGGTCACGGCTCCGCCAATGACTGGTCCATCACCGCTACTACCTGTTATGGTAGTGATTGAAGAAGGTGATGCTGATGAAGAAGGAGCAGTGGTGTCGCCGCCACCTCCACCGCCACCGCCACAGCCGACCAATCCAATAGCGACGCAGATAGAAATAATAAACTTCTTCATCGTTTTATTCTCCAAG
>JBGMRO010000332.1:0-5061 GCA_048061555.1 Thiohalomonadales bacterium
CCTGACGTTATTTACACAACGACATTGGTGGCTCAATGATAAAATTATCGAGGCTCAAGTGAGAATAAATTACATATTTACCATGATACAAACCGACTATTTACAATCATTAGCGGATTCAATCTAATGAGAAAACAGGTAAATCTACTCCGAGGCGACAAGAAAGGAAAAAACACTGAGTATCGTGATTCTCTTCCAGTTAATATGTCGGCAGTAATAAAGCCGATGTTCGGAGCAGCAGGATACATGTTACAGCAACCAGGATTAACAATTCACGCGACTGGCTCAGGGAAAGATCGCGGCGGCTTGTGGAACGAAAGACAAAAAAATCACTACCGCGTTTCCGGTACAGAGTTCATATCAATTGATAGCAGTGGCGGGATAACTTTCCTTGGAAATGTACCAGGCATAGACAAAGCTAGCATGCCATATTCTTTCAACACTCAAGCCGTTATTGCCAACGGCCAAATGTGGCTTTATAACGGTGCCACATTTATCGAAGTAACCGATCCAGATCTAGGAAACCCAATAAGTTGCGTATGGATTGATCAATACTACTTTTTAACTGATGGTGAGTACATTTATCATACCGATATTGCCGACGAAACAGCAATCGATCCACTCCAGTTCGCCACAGCAGAATTTTCACCAGACCCGACATTAGCGGTTGATAAAACAACTGATGACAAGGCTGTAGTATTCGGACGTTATTCAATCGAGTACTTCGCTAACGTAGCATCTTCAAATTTCGCATTTACTCGCATAAACTCAAGAGCTGTTAAAGCTGGGATAGTCGGGTCAAACTGCAAAACAGAGATGGGCGGTGCATTTTATATCATGGGCGGTCGAAAAGAAGAGGATATTTCTATTCACGTTGTAGGAGTGGGCGATATTAGTAAGATCGGATCTAGAGAAGTCGATAAATTAATAGGTCAATACACTGAATTAGAATTATCTGACGCATCTCTTGAAGCAAGAACAGAAGATGGCATAATGTATTTAATAGTACATTTACCGAACGAAACATTATTGTTTAATGCTGATATCGCAAAACAATCAGGAGCGAGTCAAGCATGGTCAATATTACAAACTGATATAACCGGGAATTCTCAGTGGAGGGCGATAAACGGAACCTTTTTGCCGACATTGGGAAATTGGGTATACGGTGATAAAATAGACGGGTCTATTGGAATTTTAGACGAAACAGTTGCTACTCATTACGGAGAGATTGCCCGGTGGGAGTTAAGCACGCCATTTTTAAAGCTTGAGACACTATCAATTGATGAGCTTGAGATAGAAACAATACCAGGTTACACAACTACTAAGGATGCCACAGTATCAATATCACTAACTTACGACGGCGTAACTTATGGTAAAGAATGGTTTAAAATGTACGGAATGCCATCTGATTACGGAGCCAGATTTATATTGTACAGTCTAGGATATATTCCTAACTGGGTCGGGTTTAAATTCAGAGGTTCAACCAAGTCACGTATGGCGTTTTCAGCAGCTACGATTGAGGTAGGATAATGGCAGTAGTTGACAGATTAGAAAGCTACGTTTTATCAGCGGAGGAAGTTACTTCCTTAACCGACTGGCCCGAGGTAATGGTAAAAGAGTGGCTTAACGCAATTCGGAATGTTGTTGAACTTGCTAACGATTTAGAAACTAGACTCTTATCAGCCAATAATTTATCTGACGTAGATGACGTGCCAACATCAAGAGATAATCTTGGATTAGGAACGTTAAATGATGTGACTTTTGCAAATATATCATCAACCACGCTGAACGCCACAGACAAGCCAACAACAAGAACTAACCTAGGATTAGGTCCTGGTGATACCGTTACATTCGATATACTTAACGTAACAAACAAGGTTGCCACAAGAAACAATCTTGAATTAGGAGCGGCAAACAATGTCACATTTAATAATATTACAGGGTCGTTAATGACAGCAACATCGCTTACCTTTAAGGGTCAAGCTGTCAGTAAAGGAACCCCTGGATCTGGCGGTGCAGGATTAAGCGCATTGTCGGTGCCTGATTAATGGACTTTCTAATATTAGGACTTCCGAGAAGCCGAACAGCGTGGCTAGCTAATTTTATGACTACTGACAATCAGTTTTGTTATCACGAAGGGGTCGATGGCTGTAATAATATGGAAGAATACGCCGAAAAGATGAAATGGAAAGGTGATAGTAATACAGCATTAGGGTTGTTTGATTATGAAGAATATTTCCCTAATGTGAGAACGGTGATAATCGACAGTTCAATCGATAAAGCGGTTAACTACGGAATTGAGCAAGGTTATGATGTATTGGAAGCCATGATTTTAGAAAAAGCAAGGTTAGATAAAATCGAAGGGCTACATGTTAACTTGGAGGATATCGACAGTAGGCTACATGAAATTTGGAGTCATTTAACTGATAAACCATTTAACATTGGACGTGCCAATATGCTTAAAAAGTTAGATATACAAATAAAAGACATTAAACAGCTAAACTTTAAAGCAATGACTAATTTTATCGAGGTAACTAATGGCTGTCTCACACGCTAAATTAGATTTAACTATTAACGTTAAACCGCTATTAAATACTTTAAAAGAACACGCCGACCTGTTCGGTAGAATTCCTTACAGAAAAAACGCGCCAAACTCACCGCACAGCGAAATGACCGATATTTGGATCAGATTTAATGATGTAAAGCCGTTTGAGAAAAGCGGTGATTTTACAAAACTGGTTGATGAGCATGAATCGGTTTGGTATGAAAACGAAGCAGTTCCAGAGGCAAAAAAAATATGTTCTACTGTAATGGAATATTGCAAAGGAAGTAGGTTAGGTGGCGTGTTAATAACAAAACTTGAACCTGGAAAGGAAATAAGCCCACATACAGACAGTGGATGGCACGCAGACTATTATGATAAATATTATATCCCGATAGTTAATAAAACAGGATCGTCATTTTATTTTTACGACGGTGTTATTGATAGCCCGGACGAGGGTTCGGTGTGGTTTTTTGACAACTCCTTTACCCACTGGGTAAAAAACGATTCAGATAGCGAGAGAATTGCAATGATCATTTGTTTAAAGAGTAACAATATTTTAGGGGGTGGTGAATGCCTTACGCAGTAGCAGCAGCAGGAGTTATGGTTGCCGGAAATTATTATACTTCAAAAAAAGCAAGCGAAGCAAGCGCGGCCGCAGCAGATAAAGATCTTGAATGGCAGAATAGATCTTTAGATTATCAAATTAAAGCCGACAAGCTGCCAAGGCAATACCGAGAATCCGCACAGTCTAAATTAGCTGGAGTCTATGGGCTAGAAGGTGGTACAGGATCGCAGCAAGACGTTATAGATGAAGCTATGCAATCGCCGCTATACAGCAATTTGTTAGATCGAGGAGAAGAATCTGTGTTAAGAAACGCATCAGCAACCGGCGGTTTTAGATCTGGAAATGCTCAAGACAATTTAACACGATCAAGCCAAGACGCTTTAATCAATACTTATGACAGACAGATAGACGGATTAAACAACATGGCTAACATAGGAAGTAATACAGAGAGCATTTCAAACAGTATGTCCAGTATAGGAGATTCTGTAGCACAAGCTGGAGTTGCACAAGGCCAAATATACCAGCAACAGCAACAAAATAACACAGACATACTTAGTAACGCCGCAAGTTCATACATGATGTATCAGTACTCTGACATTCGAGCGAAAGATAACATTAAATACATCGGCCGCGAAAAAGGCCATGACATTTTTGAATGGACATGGAATAAAATAGGAGAACATTTAGGACTTAAAGGAAAAGGGCGAGGAGTGATGGCGCATTTAGTTAACGCATACAAACCAAAATCGATAAAAGTGGACGGCAGTTTCTTAATGGTAAACTACAAAATGCTAAAACTTGAAAAATATATTCAGTTGATGGAGGTTAAATAATGTCCGGTAATCCTTACATGATTGATGTAGCGAAAATTGATACTCGATCAACAGACAGATTAATGCAAGGTCTTGGTATGATTGCAAAATCAAATCGTGAGCAACGAAAAAAAGAAAAAACGAAACAGGATTTCAGAGCGGCTATGGGCTCAGACGACCCCGATCAAGTGGCTGATTTTGTACTTGATAATCCAGGTGCGGAAGATTTAGTAAACTCAATCACTAGAAATAAGGATGAAAAAACATCTAAAAATCAAGTAGATACTTTACGAAACATTATGGCTGATCCAGAAAACGGAACGCAGTATATGCAAGATCGTGTTGATTATTTAAAATCTGTAGGCGCATCAACTGATACCGCAGACAAGGTGCTGCAATTATCAAAAGATAAACCAGAGGCATTCTTAAGAGCGGCAGAAATGTCTTTTGCAGGTAAAGCGGCTAAAGAATACAAGGCGTTAAAAGGCGAGAAGAAAAAGCAAAATGAGAAAGATAGTGGAATCCTGAGCGAGGTTCAATCATCTAAAATACTACCTGGCGGACTAGTTCAAATCGTCCGCAAAGATGGGACGACCGATATAATTCCACCGGAAGAGGCTGGAGAAAAATTAGTTAAGCAAGCAGAGGATCGCGGTGCCGAACTTCAAGGTTTACGCTCTAGAGAAAGGGAGAGCGGAAAACGATCGATATTAAAAGCAAGTAAATTGCTTGAAGCCACCTCCAGCATGAGGAAGAATAATACAAATTTAAGAAAAGCGGTTAAATTATTAAAGGAGGGTGCAAATACTGGCCCGGTAGACAGGTTACTTCCAAACTTAAGGGCTGCATCAGTTAAGCTACAAAATTTGCAGGCGCAATTAGGTCTTGACGTTGTAGGAGCTGTTACGTTCGGTGCGCTGTCTAAGGGTGAATTAGATTTAGCTAAAAGCGTAGCACTGCCAACAGGATTGCAGCCAGAAGAATTAAAAAAGTGGATTAATGACAAAATCGAAGCCCAGGAAAAGCTTGCTACATATATGGAAGATCAGGCCATATTTTTAGACCAAGGCGGTACTCCTGCAAGCTGGATTCAAAATCTGCGTGATGATAAAGCACTATCAGAAATGGAAAAACAGCAG
>JBGMRO010000333.1:0-5048 GCA_048061555.1 Thiohalomonadales bacterium
GGTCGGTATCGTAATTCGGAACTGGGTAAGCCCATTGCTGGATTGCACATCTATTTTTCCATGGTGTAGTTCCACAATAGATTTAGCAATTGCCAAGCCTAATCCAACACCTTCACCCGCACGCTGTCGCGAGGCATCCACACGATAAAATCGGTCGAATAATTTTGTGATATGCTCGATCGGAATGGTGGGACCGAGATTTTCTACACAAATAGTTGTCGATTGATCCGAGGCTTGGTCGAGCTGCACCTGTACCGTGGTACCGGCTGGCGTGTGACGAATGGCGTTTGATAACAAATTCCCAAGTGCGCGTCGGAGAAGATTTCTATCTCCTCGAAGGCTGCTGCGGCCTTCTAATTTGAGCGCGACACCACGTTCGTCTGCCCAACCCTCATAATATTCAAATAGTGCCTGAACTTCTTTGCTTAGATCGATCTCTACGGTATCAGTGTGATACAGTCCATTATCCGCTTTGGCGAGAAATAGCATATCGCCAATCATTTGTGCCATATGTTCGTATTCCTCTATATTTGAATACAGAATTTCTTGATATTCATCGGTGCTACGTGACTGAGAGAGGGCGACCTGAGTCTGGGTTAATAGGCTCGTTATGGGTGTGCGCAATTCGTGCGCGATATCTGCAGAAAAATTTGAAAGTCGCATAAACGCCTCTTCCATACGTGCAAGCATTTCATTGAATGAAACGGCTAGCTTAGTCAGTTCACGTGGCACAGATGCTGGCGACAAGCGCGTATTTAATTCGCTGGCGCTTATTCGTTCTATATGAGCAATGATATTATGTAGTGGCGCGTGACCCTGGCGAACTGCGATCCAGCCCATTAGACCGGTTACCAATATGCCACTGACTATCATTATCCACAGCGTGCGTCGAAAGTGGTCGAGGAATCGTTGGTGACTATCGATCGCGACAGCCACCAACATGCTATAAGTACTGGGGTGGTTCGCGATATTTCCCCCAATTAAGCTGCGAAACAATACACGGTATGTGTGATTCGCAACGCTCAAAAGTTGCACCGAATTTGTCCTGAGAGTATCAATCTGAATATTTTTTGTGAATGAAGAAAAATTGGTATCGCCGTGGCTGGCGAACAATATAAGTCCATCTTGGTCAGTCACATGCAGTATTGCGTCGTGATGGCTCACCAATATATCGGTAAATCTCTGTTCTAATTCAGGGTAATTTTTTAAGGCACTATGCAGGGAGAGAGTCTGTGATACAGACTGTGCGATCACTTCAAGCTCGGCCGCATCTTCTGCGATAAAGTGCTGCTCAACTGAACGCTCTATGAACCAACCGAAGCCGGAAAATACTATCGCCGCAGCAGTACCGAAAGACAGGGTTAGTCGTATTATTAACGATGCTGGACGCGCCACTAATCTGGCGCCGGAGCGTCTAACATGTAACCCATGCCTCGTACGGTACTAATGAGCTTCACTTCGAAACCGTCATCGATTTTCGCCCGTAATCGTCGGATAGCGACATCGATAACATTTGTATCACTGTCAAAGTTCATATCCCATACCTGCGAGGCGATCAGGGAACGTGGTAATACCTCGCTCTGCCGACGCATCAACAACTCTAAAAGGGCGAACTCCTTCGCGGTGAGCGCGATTTTTTGTCCGCCGCGCTTGACTCGATGACGCATTAAATCCAGTTCCAGATCTAAGACCTTGAGAACGGTATCTGTTGAAGTTGTGGCCCCTCGCCTTAATAAAGTACGTACCCGCGCAAGTAGTTCCGCGAAGGCAAACGGCTTAACTAAATAGTCATCGGCCCCCAATTCCAAGCCTTTGACCCGATCATCGACGCTATCTCGGGCAGTCAAAAACAATACCGGTACACTCCTGCCGATATTGCGCAGCGACTGTAAGATACTCCAACCGTCTATATCCGGTAGCATGATATCGAGTATGATCAAATCATAGGTTTCGGTCATGGCTAATTGATGACCATCAAAGCCATTGCGTGCAAGGTCTATCACAAAACCGGCTTCACTAAGACCCTGACGAAGATAGTCGCCGATTTTGATCTCGTCTTCTACAATAAGTATTTTCATGTGAGATTTACCCTATACCCAAAGCGTCTAAGATTTAGGCTTTATTGCCGTCCTATTTTATTCATAGCTTCGTTGAAATTCCTTGCAATAGGCCGACTATTACGCGTCATTTCGCCTCACTATGGATAAAATATGACAGGCACTAAACACCTAAATCTCAAACGCTTCGGGTATATTTATTTGCAGCACCCCTAATCGGCCTTGGCCAAGTATACCGGGATAATTGAGCTATATCGTGTTTTCTGGCAGCTTGATTTACATAGTTATAGTCGGTGGCGTCACCTGTTTAGTTTCACTGTAGCGGTCTATCGCTTACCGTAACATGACGCCTTCATTACATAATTGTAATATAACTGTCATGTGAGCGACAGGGATCTTTGCCTATAGTATATTGTCAAATAACTGGCCCCGAAAGAAAGTTTACGCGGTTCGTGGCGTGCTTGGAAAACCCGTCAAATTGGTGAAAGTTGGCGCGAGTCAGTGACAAAGGAAAATAGCGAATGAATAAAACTTTGTGGAGCGTAAGACAATTTAGAAACTTAGGGCTATTTCGGCGCTTAGGGCTATTTGCAAGCTTAGGGCTATTAGTGTTGTTAATGCCCGCGCTATCAAATGCTAAACCTCTCATGTATGTCCCTCGTGGCGAAACCAACGATCTACTTATTATTGATCTGAAGTCTGACAAAATTGTAGGTCGAATCGATGAGCTAGAAAATGCCCATGGTTTAGCATCAAATTCCAAGACAGAATATTTAGTCGCCGGTAGCATGCAAACGGCATCTGGGGCGACTTCAAGCAAGGCCGCCAAACCAGCCGCTGTCAGCGAAGCTGAACACGAGGCGCATCATGCAGGTGGGGCGAAAAAGCCTACGGCTGACGGACCTAGTTTTGTCTCGATTGTGCACGCGCGGCACGGACATGTTATGAACAGAATCAACGTGCGTGGACTTACCCACCATACCGCTGTCTCACCGGATGGAAAGACGGCTATCGCGGTACACTCTGGTGCGGGTGGGATATCGGTAATTGATCTTGATCGTATGGAAGTGACAAAGACACTGCAGACTGGTCTTTGGCCGAATTACGCGGTATTTGCAGAAAAACGAGCCCGCCTTTATGTTTCCAACGCAAAGCCTGGCACTGTGACCGAAATCGATACCAAATCCTGGACGATACGACGTGAAATGAAGGTCGGTAAGGAACCGGAGCACATCGTCTTGAGCAAGGATAATAACGTACTTTACACGTCAAATAAGGGCGATGGCAGCGTTTCGGCGCTCGACCTCAATACCGGTAAAGTACGCAAACAGTACACCGTGGGTAAAAAGGCACATGGCCTAGACCTGTCAGATGACGGTCGTTGGCTATTCTCAGCCAGCAAGGGGGCAAACACACTGACTCGCATAGATTTGTCCTCGGATAAATCGACCACTATAAATTTGAAACCCGCACCCTACCATTTGGCCTACATACCTGGCATGAATAAGCTGTATGTATCCAGTCGAAAATTACCGAAGATCTGGATTATTGATCCTGAGACACTGAAAATGGTGGGAGAAATTGACTTGGGTAAGGGTGTAGCCCATCAAATGGTTATACGAAATAATTAGTCGAAGGTAACTGCTCACCCTTCGTCAATTAATATCCAATTGTATAGCATGTTACTGAATTTGTAACTGCTCAGGCTGTTCCGATAAAGCTTTAGATCGAGGCAAAAATCTTAAGATAAGTTACTGTAAGTCAATTAACAACATAGAATAACAGTAACTAAGTGTGAATTTACACGCGTAAATGACCCTTCTCTTAATATAACGGGAAGGAACGCTGAGATGAAGCTTTACCGGGACCGTATGAGTAGTTACAGTCGAAGGATTAAAAAATGTTCACTGTAAGCGAGTTGGCAAAGAAGGCAGAAGTAACGGCAGATACTGTAAGACACTATGTCCATGTCGGATTGTTGTCACCAGAAAGAAATCCAATTAATGGTTATAAGTATTTTGATAACGCCGATATAACCCGTGTACGGTTCGTTAGACAGGCGAAAAATCTTGGATTTACTTTAGCGGATATAGGTGAGATCCTTGATCATTCTATGCATGGTGATTCTCCCTGTCCGCAGGTACGCGAAATCATACAATGTCGTATCTCCGAAAATCGTGCCAAGTTGGAGGCCTTGAATATTTTGCAGCAACATATGGAAGATGCCCTGCTGCATTGGCAGAGTATGCCGGATGGCTTACCGGATGGTGAATCCATCTGCCATTTAATAGAATCATTGATACCCGTAACCCACAAAGTTTAAATAGTGAGCGTCGGTGTGAGTACAGGCCTGCCGTGAATTGAACCTTGACACACGTGTTACACTTATGTTTTACACTCATTAGTATAGAGAAAGTAATACTGAGCGGATAAAGCAGACACGTGGGCCAGGGCATGCTAACGGTAAGTGAAATATCTAGATACTCTAATGTGACCTCAGATACGGTTCGACACTATGTCCGTATAGGATTACTGAACCCACAACGTAATCAGAGTAACGGTTATAAGGAGTTTACGGATAAAGATATCAATATAGTAAAATTCATTTGTCAGGCGCGAGGTCTTGGTTTCTCTCTTCAGGATATCAGTACGATACTTCACCATAGACAAAAGGGAAAATCACCGTGTCCAATTGTCAGAAACATAATCCAAATTCGTATCGGAGAAAATAGACTCAAATTACAAGCTTTGATCAAATTACAACAACACATGGAAGACGCATTGCAGTCGTGGGAAAAAATGCCCGATGGTATACCCAATGGATACGCAATTTGTCATCTTATTGAGTCGACGTAGACTTTATTGAAAAAAGTCATTGCCGTGAAACTATGCATTCATTTACAGTACAGCCCGAGGTCTAACTGATGATGTACCCGTCACGAATAGGTTTCCCTGCAAATTGCACGTCCTATTTCCTCCGTGGCCGGATTG
>JBGMRO010000334.1:0-5035 GCA_048061555.1 Thiohalomonadales bacterium
ACTCCAGGCAGCCGCATATTACCACTTAAGCCCCACCTTGTCATTTTATAGTCAGACGGCTGGTATGGTTTTAATATAAGTTAAATTATGGGGTAACTGCTCACCCCATCTAGGAAAAATTAGCAACAAAGTAGCGTATAACCTACATTCGTAGCCGCTCAGGCAGTTCCGGTAAAGCTTCATATCAAGGCGAAAATCTTAAGATAAGTTACTGTAATTCTATAAACAACAGAGAATAACAGTAACTAAGTGTGAGTTTACACGGGTAAATGATCCTTCTCCTATATAACGGGAAGGAACGCAGAGATGAAGCTTTACCGGGATTGCCTGAGTAGTTACGATATGGGTAATTGGCTAACCGCTGCGGGCTGTGCATTCACGGCTGAATGTAGTGCGGCGATGTTGGCAATGCTATCGTCTAAGTTTACTGCCTGCCCTAGTGCCTGTTGCAGGAAATGTGTGAATTCAGGAAAGCGCTTTATCGCGTTATCAATCTGTGGATCTGAGCCGGCATGGTAAGCACCGACACTAATCAAGTCTCGGTTTTTCTGAAACAACGAATAAATCCGCCTAAATTCTCTCGCTGCGGCCAAATGTGTTTCTGAAACAATCTCAGTCATGGAGCGACTAATCGAAGCCTCGATATCAATGGCCGGGTAATGGCCTGCCTCGGCAAG
This sequence comes from Thiohalomonadales bacterium, assembly GCA_048061555.1. Classification (GTDB taxonomy): domain Bacteria; phylum Pseudomonadota; class Gammaproteobacteria; order SZUA-152; family SZUA-152; genus JBGMRO01. Next base: position 678 of record JBGMRO010000334.1, read on the forward strand.
TTCACGACTCAAGACAATATGTCCATCGAGTATCGCCCTCGCTGCATCAGCAATGGGATCATTTTGATCATCACCCTCTGCCAATACGGTGAAAAAAGCAGAAATTGAACCCTTTCCATCGATACCATTACCTGCCCTTTCTACCAATTGCGGTAATTTGGCAAATACCGAGGGAGGATATCCCTTAGTGGCCGGTGGTTCACCGATCGCCAGGGCAATTTCTCGTTGCGCCTGTGCATATCGTGTCAAGGAATCCATCAACAGAAGCACATGTTTGCCTTGGTCGCGAAAATATTCTGCCACGCTGAGCGTTAATGATGCCGCATGCAATCTTACCACCGGGGTTTCATCGGCCGGTGCGGCAATGACCACGGATCGTCGCATGCCTTCTTCGCCCAGCGTTCGGTCTATAAATTCCTTCACCTCCCGCCCACGCTCGCCAATTAATCCGACCACGATCACATCGGCGGCGGTGAATTTAGTCATCATACCTAGCAAGACGCTCTTTCCTACCCCACTACCCGCGAATAGACCCAAACGTTGTCCGCGCCCGACGGTAAATAAAGAATTAATTGCCTGTATGCCAACATCTAACGGAAAATCGATGGGTTTACGGTGCAAAGGATTGATATAGTCCCCTAATAAGGGTCGGTATTCTATGTTCGTTAAGGGTCCTTTGTCATCGATAACGTCGCCATGACCGTTGATCACACGTCCTAACAATCCTTCACCGACTGGGATGGTATGTACACCCTTCTGGGGGATCACACGCGAATTAGGGGTAATGCCATGCACCTGCTCCAACGGCATTAAAAAGAGTTTATCCTCATGGAAACCAACCACTTCTGCGACAATCGATTGTTTATCGATACCGATGACCTGGCAACGTGCCCCAATAGGCGCATAACAGCCTATCGCTTCGAGTGTCAAACCCGTCATGCGAGTCAGTTTACCTTCGATAACCAGACCCGGATTGGTAACTCTCTGCTGACATTTTTGCAAATAACTTTTCCAGCGATCGCTGCGTGCCATCTAATTCCCCTATGACCTTTGTTGAGGGTCCGCATCCGATGCCTCTATATCACTACTGCGATGCCCACCGAGCATTTCGGCGATAATAGCCGTCATGCGCGTCTCTAGTGTGGCATCGATACTAGAGTAATCAGTGAATACCTTGCAATCACCACGCTGTAAAGCAACGTCTTCATCGATATGTAATCGCGTATCTTGTGAGCGCAATTTCATAATGTCTTTTAAGACTTGTAGATCTTCGGGGTGCACATGCACATGTAGTTGATTTGAGGTTACCGGTAATAAAGCCATGGCCTCACGCACAATAGCGATAATTTGACCGGGATCGTGCTCAATTTCGCGTCGAATGATTTGCTTCGCCAATAAAATAGCCAAGTGGGATAACTGATTTTCTATTTCATCGTCTAAGTCATCAAAGGGTGAGCTTAATTCTGTGGTGAGTTTTTGCAGCAAGTCCAAGCGGGGTTGAATTTTCTGCAGGCCATCGGCCTCACCCTGGCTAAGACCTTTAGCGTAGGCTTCATCATAGGCCTCGGTATAAGCCTGTTGGCGAATACGTTCGATCTTCTCTACGGTAATATGGGACAGAGACAACACATCGACTGCCGAGATCTCTTCATCGCCTAAGGCCGGGGCTTGCCAGCGTTCCACGGGTTTGAGCGAAGCTTCGCCCATCAAATCAGACGTATTCTTCCGCACTACCACCCCCTAAGGTTATATCACCGGATTCGGCCAAACGTCGAGCAATGGCTAATATTTCTTTCTGTGCACCTTCGACATCACTGACCTTAACGGGGCCCTTGGCCTCCAAGTCGTCTTGCAACATCTCAGATGCACGCTTCGACATATTGCGGAGTATTTTTTCCTTCAATGATTCCTCGGCGCCCTTTAAGGCCAATACCAGTGACTCTGAAGATATTTCACGTAGGATAGTTTGAATATCCCGATCGCCCAAATCGTCCAAATTATCGAATACAAACATTAGGTCTTGTATATTTTGGCCGAGATCTGCATCGACCTCTTTGACACCATCCATGATCTCCGCCTCACGAGAACTGTCCATAAAATTGAGTATATTCGCCGCGGTCTTCACCCCACCCACAGACGATGATTTCAGGTTGGTACTACCCGCAAATTGTTTTTCCATAATTTCATTGAGTTCGGCCAATGCCGTTGGTTGAATGCCATCGATAGTCGAGATTCGCATAATCACATCGGTACGCACTCGCAGCGGTAGATATCCGAGCACTTCGGCCGCCTGATCGCTGTCAAGATAGGACATCACAATAGCGATAATTTGCGGGTGTTCCAAGCGAATAATTTCTGCCACGGCGCGTGGATCTAGCCACTTTAAGGTCTCCAGGCCCTTAGTATTCGCACCTCGAAGGATGCGGTCGATCATACCACCGGCCTTGTCTTCACCTAAGGCCTGAACCAATACTTCTCTGATGTATTCATCATTGCCAAGGCCTAAATTGGTTTGTTTTTCGACGGTCTTGGCAAACGAGGCGAGCACAACCCCGACTTCATCCTTAGTAACGTTTTTTGTCTCTGCCATAGCTGAGCCCACCGCTTGTACCTCTTTGGGGTCCATATGCTTGAGCACTTCTGAGGCCGACTCTTGACCTAGGCTCATTAACAAAATCGCGGCTCGCTTAATACCACTTAACTGTTTATTACCCGGATCAGCCATCATCGGTAACCCAGTTCTTCACCACATTGGCGACCAATTTAGGATCATTTTTAACCGTATGTTTTGCGGTCGCCATATCTTTCTCATAGGGTGTCATACTGGGATCAAATTCCAAGGTCTTTCCATCGGCACTGACTAATATTTTATTCTTAGTGGGCGCGGCTAGTTGATCTAGTGCCCCAGGCTCAGACCCAGCTACGGCCGGCGGAAGTTTGATCATCGGCTCTATGGTCTTGCTTAAGGTCTTTATGGCCGGTTTTAATACCCCGAGTAAGACCAGCACCACCATAAGTCCACCAAGAACCTGTTTTAATAAATCCCAAACCCACGCCTGTTCCCAAATCGCCGGTTCCGGTAGGGGTTCGGGTTCTACCGGTACGGTAAAGGGCGAATTCACAATATTGATGCTATCACCACGCTGTAGATTAAAGCCGATGGCCTTCTTGGCTAATTCTGTAATTCTTTCTAATTCTTCCGGACTCCTTTCGACCCGAACGATAGCGCCTTTGTCATCATTGCTAAGCATATCATCCACCACAACAGCGGCCGACAAACGTCGCAGGCGACCCATTGCGAAACGGGTCACACTGACGGTTTTGTCCAATTCAAAATTACGGGTCTCACGTTTACGACTTCGGTTAGAGGGATTTTTTTTGCCCGCCGAAGACTTGCCCACTTGTTCGGGCACTTGCGACTCCCCGGGGGGTTGGTTGCTCAATGCCCCGGGAATACCCCCAGCCGCGCCACCGGTAGAAAATTCTTCCAGGGTTTCGATACTTCTTGCTATCGGCGTATCGGGATTAAAGGTTTCCTGTGTTTGTTCACTAAAGGTAAAATCTATGTCTGCGGTGACTTGCGCCCGCACGGCATCTGCACCCAATATCGGCGCCAAGATGGTCTCGATACGCTCCACATAGTTTTTTTCCAGCCGACGAGCAAACTCAAATTGACTGCTGGTCAAGGCCATTTCCCGGGTCGATTCGCCGCTGGTCAGTAGGCGCCCTTTCTGGTCTACGACGGTGACATTATCGATGGTTAGATTAGGCACACTGGCAGAGACCATGTGTGCAATGGCCGCCACCTGACCATCATCCATCGCACGACCTGGGTAGAGCGTTAAGACTACCGCGGCGCGTGGTTTATTTCGGTCTCTTACAAATAATCTTCGAGTCGGAATAGCGATGTGTATCCTGGCGTGCTTAACATTGGCCAGCGTTGCGATCGTCTTGGACAGTTCGATTTCTAAGGCGCGTTTGTAACGGGCCTTTTCTGCGGTGCCACTGACAAAGAAGTCGTTATTGCCGTCACCCACGTTGGCAATGCCACCCACCGTTCCTTTTGGCAAACCCTGTGCGGCCAAACGAATACGTGCATTGTGAACCTTTTTTGTCGGTACCAATACGGCACCGGTCGAATCATCTGTCTTAAATTCGATATCGAGTTGCTGTAGGGCATCCATGATTTGACTGGCTTCTTGCTGGTCTAAGCTACCATAGAGGATGGAATAATTGGGTTCCCATGACCATAGGACTACCCACACACCAATAGCCACACTGGCGGCCATGCCTACGAACAACGCAAGCTGACGTACCACCGTGGCGGTATCGAGCCCGGGTACTACAACTTTTTTTTC
>JBGMRO010000335.1:0-5020 GCA_048061555.1 Thiohalomonadales bacterium
AATGTACGTCGAGCTATCCAACGTGCCGAGGACGGGGCGGGTCGAGTGCGTGGTTCGGGCGAATTGTTGGCCGTCACCAAGTCGCGCGGTATAGATGACATCACACAGGCAATAGCGACAGGTTGTGTACACTTTGCTGAAAGCTATGTGCAGGAGGCCGTCGAAAAGATACAAGCCATAGAAGATCCATCGCTCATATGGCATTTTATCGGTCCGATACAATCCAACAAGACGCAATTAATAGCGAGGCACTTTGATTGGGTACACAGTGTGGATAGATTCAAGGTCGCAGAACGCCTGAATCGCCAACGTTCGACAGACAAAAGACCCCTGCAAGTCTGTATACAAGTGAATATCACGGGAGAAGTTAGTAAATCAGGTGTCAGTGCTGGCGAATTAACTAATCTACTCCAACAAATGCGGCCACTAAAGCATTTGCAGGTACGCGGTCTTATGACGGTTCCCCGTAAGTCGGATAGTATTGATTTACAAAGACAGTGTTTTTTACAGCTCAATGCGCTATTGCGACAGGTCAATCAACAGGGAGCACGGTTAGATAGTTTATCGATGGGCATGAGTGGTGACTACCTGCTCGCCATCGAACAAGGGGCCAGTATGGTTAGATTGGGTAGTGCGATATTCGGCAGGCGCAAATAAATCTAACACATTTGTTGATCCTACTGCGAACGCCGCCACTGATAGGTTGGGTAAAATGTTTGTAAAGATGACTTGATAACAAAAATTTAATCACAAAGAATTGATAACTAAGAATTGATAACAACGACGGTTCGGTACACAGGTCTTTATTTTAGGAAAAAATATGACGGATAAAATTTTATTTATTGGCGCAGGTAACATGGCGAGCAGCCTGATCGGTGGATTGATTAAAAATGGACGTGATCCAGCCTCGATATTCGTGACAGATACGAACAGCGAGGTATTGGCATCCGTGCAACAAAGGTTTGCTATTCAGCCCAGCCGTGTACCACAGCAAACCGCCACAGAAGTGGGTACGATAGTACTTGCGGTTAAACCACAGCATATGCAAGCGGTTTGTGAAGGCCTGGCGGAGTCTTTATCGGGTACGAAGGTATTGTTGTTATCGATTGCGGCGGGTATACGCATTGCGGCCATACGAAAATGGATAGCGAGTGACTTAGCCATTGTTCGCGCGATGCCCAATACGCCTTCACTTATTAATTGCGGCGCTAGCGCATGGTTTGCCAATGAATTGAGCACAGACGCACAAAAGCAGGCCGCGCAGTCAATCTTGGCGGCTACCGGCATGGAAATTTGCTTAGACAGCGAATCACAACTGGATATCGTTACTGCGCTGTCGGGCAGTGGTCCCGCCTATTTCTTTCGAATTATGGAAAGCTTGACTAAATCCGCGATCGCATTAGGATTACCCGCAGAAACCGCACGTCTGCTAACCTTGCAAACCGCGCTGGGGGCCAGCAAGATGGCCATGCAGGGAGATAGCGGTTTGGAAGAGCTGCGGCGCAGGGTGACATCGCCAGGTGGAACGACTGAAAGCGGCCTACAAATATTAGAACAAAACGACATCGACTTATTAATGAAACAGGTATTACAGGCGGCACAACATAGGTCGGTAGAATTGGCAGATAGCTTGGGGGGAAAATAAATGGGTGGTTATGGTTCAAATGCACTGGTATTTTTAGTTCAAACCTTATTTGGTTTGTACTTAATGATTATTATGTTGCGGTTTATATTGCAGGTTTGTCGAGCTAATTTTTATAATCCGGTATCGCAGTTTCTCGTAAAAGCGACCAATCCGCTGCTGATCCCGATGCGCAGGGTCATACCAGGTTTTTTAGGGCTGGATTTCGCGGCTATTGTGCTCATGGTTATACTACAGGCACTAGAATTAGTCATTCTTTCTAGTCTGAAAGGCGTCTCTATCGCGCCCTTGGGCATATTCGTGATGACTATTGCGGAATTGCTGCGGCTGCTAACGAATGTATTCTTTTTTAGTATCTTGATCCAGGTGGTATTAAGTTGGGTCAACCCCGGCGGTGGCGGTAACCCCATTGTAGCCCTGTTAAATACCTTGAACGAACCCTTATTAGGCCGGGCGCGGCGGCTAATACCGCCAATATCTGGATTTGATCTCTCGCCCATCGTAGTCTTGGTTGCACTTCAGCTAGTCGTCATCCTGCTTATTACGCCGATCGCGGACGCAGGTAGAACCTTGGCAGTGGGGTAGTTATTTTTTATCCTGGCTTCATTAATTGGATCTGCTCGGCAACTGCTCCTGCGTTGCCCTGCATCCATGCAATCGTGCGAACGCCTGCAGTACCAGTACTGTAGTGGAAATGTTTTTGCAACATAGCCCAGAGCCGTATCATTGGCATGAAAATGATCTGATTTTACAGGTACTGATACAGGCGAATGCCAACACCGATCAGATAATTGATATTCACGCGCAAAAGATTCGCATTAAGATAAAGTCGGCGGCAATCGATGGCAAGGCCAATAAAAATCTAATCGGATTTCTTGCTAAACAATTTTCTGTGCCCAAGTCGCGGATAATTATAGAAAAGGGCTTGGCTACTCGGTGTAAACGGGTGCGCGTGATAGCGCCGAAACAGTGGCCGCCCCTGATCGATGGTAGGCCTCCTTCTGAGTAGGCGATCACACTTTTTAGACATATTTAGCCCTGTTCTTCGCATACTCCATCACTAAACTTCTACAGTCATTGGCCGTTATTGATAAGGGTATGCAGATTATAGAAAAAAAATGAATTACTTAGGGCTAAAATATTTATGAAGGATCAATTTTCTCAGCAGTTACAGGCCTATAGTGCATGGAAAAGCGCGGTAAGCGAACAGATTGAGCGTTATCGGATTTGGCTAGAGCAGCATGACATGTCCGCACCCGAAGATGACTTACGACTTTTTGATGCCATTGAGGCATTAAAGACTGACCAAATTACCATCGCCGTTGCCGCAGAATTTTCTCGTGGCAAGACGGAACTGCTCAATGCAATCTTTTTTTCGGATTATGAGAGACGTCTATTGCCCTCATCGGCTGGGCGTACCACGATGTGTCCCACTGAGTTGTATTTTGATAAATCTTCACCTGACCCTTATATACGCATGTTGCCGATCGAGACAAGACTGGAAAATACCAGCATCTCTGAGTATAAGCAACAACCCGAACATTGGACCAATATAAAACTAGATGTGGATGCACCTGATAGCTTAGCGGAGTGTTTCCAAGAGATTGCTAGAACCAAATCGGTGGATACAGAAAAGGCCATTAAATTGGGTCTGTACACCAAAGACCCGGATCAAGAAGAAGCAGGCCTACCGACCTCGGTAGAAATACCGATGTGGCGACATGTACTGATTAATTTTCCACATCCTTTGCTAAAGCAGGGTTTGGTTTTATTAGATACCCCGGGCCTCAATGCGATGGGTAGTGAGCCTGAACTAACCATGGATATGCTGCCGAAGGCACAGGCAGTTATTTTTGTACTCTCGGCCGATACGGGCGCGACAAAATCAGATATGGAAATTTGGCAGCATTCGGGCAAGCTCTATAAAGAGCAAAAGAAGACGGGCGTCTTGGTGGTCATGAATAAGATCGATACCCTCTGGGACGAGCTTCAAGACGACGCCATGGTCGAGAAAAGTATTCAAAAGCAACGTGACTCAATCGCCGATACCTTCGGTATCAGTAAACGAGATGTCTATCCTATTTCGGCTCAAAAAGGTCTTTTGGCCAAGATCAAGAAGGATGAAAAACTGCTTATAAAAAGTGGTTTGCCAGCGCTGGAAGAGACTTTATCTAAGGATATTCTACCTGCTCGACAGATGATTGTGCGAGAAAATATAGTACACAAGATCGGTGGAATGGTTGCTACCACGGAAAATTTACTCAAGACGCGCTATCACAATATCCAAAAACAACTGGAAGAATTGAATACTATGTCGGGTAAGAGCGCGGAAGTCTTGACCGAGACGGTCAAAAAACTCCGTGCCGAGCAATCGGTATATCAAAAAGACGTGGAAAATTTTCAGACCAGTCGCCATGTCTTGAAAAGACAATTTATCGCCCTGAGTGAAAGTCTCGCGCTGGAATCTCTCGATGGCATGATCGGCTCTACACGAGAGAATATGGTGGATAGCTGGACAACGACGGGAATGAAACGCTCGATGCGGAATTTTTTTGAGGCATCACAAGAGATCATGGTGCAGATTAATTGGCAAGTCGAGAAGGCGAATAAGCTGGTTGTTTCTATCTATGATCGCTTTCAAAAAGAACACGGTTTTTCCAAAATTAAACCCGAATTATTTTCGACCGCGAAATACTCTGCTGAGTTAAAGACGTTATTGTTAGAGGCTGCGCAGTATCGAAAGAGTCCGGCTATGACGATGTCAGAGCAGAGTTATGTGGTAAAACGTTTTTTTGTTTCCATGGTTAGTCATGCACGTAATGTCTTCTTCAAAATAAATGAAGAAGCAGAAAAGTGGGCAAAATCTGCGATGTCACCGCTAGGTAGAGAAATAAAAGAACGTAAAGTCCATCTCGAAAAACGCTTGGCGGTACTGCAAAAAATAAAATCGTCTAAGGAAAAGATGACGGGAGAGATCGAGCAGTTAAACGCCGAGAAACAAGAGCTTGTCACACAATTAAAGACGATTACCACTGTCTTGGCGGCGATAAAGACCCCCTTGCCTAGTGATGATGAAACCGAAGTTGATCGGCCAGAAAAGAAGACTGCGTAGAGTCATGGCCTAGTGAGTACCATAAACGGCCTATTTCTCCGATTAAAAAATTTGTAAGTAAAAATTTAAAATGTTGCACAATAACAAGGTATTTTACTAAGGTTTTTAGTATTATTACTTATCGTTAACTACCCATAGATAAGTCTTTCATCGCCCCATTGACTTCTGACTCAATATCCTAGATGGTATAGGTAAAATGATTACTGGAGGTGGGTCGTGTCGCGTTTGTATAAACCTAGGTTAAAAATATTATCCGCAAGGGTTAA
>JBGMRO010000336.1:0-5009 GCA_048061555.1 Thiohalomonadales bacterium
TATGGAGGCTGTGGGAGATGACTTCATTCCATTGTTTATCACCTGTTCTGTTTACGGATTCGTTTTCGATATGTTTTTCGTCTTGCGACGTGCTGGTTTTGAAATCGAAATTGATGGCCTCTACATTAACGTCTATGTTAGCGTCTACGTTAGCACCTGTGTTTGTTGCGGTTGCTAAATTTGTTTTTTCCCCGAATAAAATAGATTGTAAGCGATCAGAAATGGGAAGCTCTAGGATTGGATTAAACGCGGCAATTATATAGTTTGTAATTTTTTTATTTTTTTTAAGCTCTTCATTTCTATTGGGGTGTTCTTTTAGATATTTAACCACCTTTTTTGTTGCGTTCGGACTCAGTTGACCATCTAGATAAGCATGCATTAAAGCATCTAGCGTCTTATTATCAATCGCCATTAACTGGCAACCTCAATTTTAGAATCTGTAGGTGTAGTAAGTTGGCGCAATGATTGTCGACTTTGCTGTAGTAGTGCCATAATTTTATTTAGCGGTAAGTCAATAATGGACGTAATATCTTTGTAGGGGATTTCTTCTAGTGTGACAAGTAAGAAAACCTGTTTTTGAAAGGGGGGCAAGCGATGTAGAGCGGTTTGCAGCTCTTGTAGGAATAACTGGTCAAATTTCGATTCTGCTTTTATTTTTATATTAGACGCGTGATTATTTTGCACTTTCGTAGCGAAATTATTATAGGGGTCATTATAAATATTGGATAGTATGGCTAATAACCAGTAGCGCAGGCTTAATTTTTTATCTCTATGTTCAGCTATTTTTAATGCTCGTACCAGGCTTTGTGCGAGCAATTCTTCAGCGCTATGATAGTTACCGGTTAATGCCGTTGCATAACGCATAACGTGGGGTAATTCCTTCATTATCAATTTTCGAAATTTTTTCATAATCTCTAATATAGATCGTGCAGATAAAAACAAATGGCTTGGCAATGGGCAACTGCATAAAAAGTCATAATATTAGCAAAATCAATCATCTGAGTCGATAAACTAGAAAATAATCTGTGGACGGCGATTACGTTAAAAATGCAGTAAAAACAAAAACTTAGTCACAGATGTTATATGCGGTTAATTGCGTTGGTATAAGTAATAGTCAATCAGGCTATATGTCGATCATATCGTGCAGGTGGAATAAGTCAAGAATTGTTGTATAGTTCATGTGTGAACGGGAGATAAGCTTATGTGTTAACACTAGAAAATCCTGTGTTGACTGTAGAAGATAAAGCCTACTCCAACCTATAATCGTTACGAGTATCTTAACACGTCTGCTGGATAACAAAAAATCAAGGACTACTATGAAAAAAACATGCCGCGTTTTGTTCATTCTGCTTAGTATATTGTTTTTTACTCAAGGCCCAAGTTTTGCTGACGGTACTTCGACTGATGCAATCGTGGAGATCGCGACGATAATGCATCGTCTGAAACACTACCCTAGTCCAGCGGGAAAAGAGACCCTGCAAAAGCTAGCGCAAAATGCAAGTACGACCGCAAATGAAAAAACGATTATAACTGCTATGCTAAATTTGCAGCACCACGTAGGTGCTGCCGACAAAGCGAGTTTATCGACGCTAGTACAAGATAGTAAGGCGACCCATGAAGAGCGAAGTATTGCAACAATATTATTAAATTTGGATCATAGGCCAACTTCGCAGGACAAGACGATATTGTCAGGCATTATCGGAAAATAACGAATAACCACTCTGCTATCCGTCGGTAGGGCTACCTCTTAGAGCAGTCGATATTGGAGAAATAGATCGTTTGTGGATCGGCACGAGTTAGGCTACGTTGGATTTCTTCGCATTGCTTGGCAGTGAGTTATGGTGATGCGCAAGAGTGTTTTGATCTGGAATATACATTGTGAATGTGGTTCCCTTTCCCAATGCGGTGTCGATAGAAATGTTACCATTGAGCATTTTACAGAATTGTTTCGATATTGCCAAGCCTAGTCCGGTACCACCGTATTTTCTCGTCGTGGAGTCATCTGCTTGAACAAAGGGCTTGAATAAGTTTGTTGTTTGTAAATCTGTCATGCCTATTCCGCTATCTTTTACTATGAACTCTAGGCCGGTCTTTTGTTTACGTATTTCCATGCTAACCTTACCATTGTGGCAAAATTTCGCGGCATTGCTGAGTAAGTTAATGATTATCTGACGAAGTTTACTTAAGTCTGTTTTTATATTGAGGTCATTACTGCTCATTAATGAATATTCATTATTATTGCGGATTAATAAAGGTTTTATAATCGTGTTTATGTCGAGCATCATTCTACCCACATTGACAGGTTCATAAAATATACTCATTTGTCCAGCTTCTATTTTTGATAAATCCAGAATTTCATTAATGAGTCTCAGCAGATGCCGACCGGCAGATTTTATTTTGTCGACGTCTCGTAAAGTATCTTTGTTACCCGTGTCTGCCGCTTCTTCGCTAATTAATTCACTGTAGCCGATTATGGCGTTTAGGGGGGTACGTAGTTCATGGCTCATATTTGCTAGAAACCGGCTCTTCGCTTTATTAGCCTCGTTTGCCGTATTGTGGGCCACTGATAACTCGGTATTGTTGCTGATGGTTTGATCTAAACGTCGTACAATAATAAATACGATAATGAAAATAGTGCTGAACACCACAGAAAGCATAATCGCAAAATTTTGTAGACTGTCATCGACATGACTATATAGTTCCGTGACGTCGCTATAGGTTTCGAAAATAGCTTCTATGTTATGATCGTTCGATGTGCGCACGGGTAGATAACTGGAGACAATATATCTATCCGATAATCGACTACCGTCAAAACTGGTGAATGATTTTTCGAATTTTATTTTTGAAACGATCCCGCCTTTTTTTGCGTGTGTTAATCCAACGTGGTTATCCGGTACCTTTTGTCCAACAATTGCAGCGTCGGTCGAGTAAATGATGATATTATTCAGGTTGAAAATTTTTACTTTGAGAATATTGGTCCCGTTTAGTAGTTCATTCATAGGTTCGTCCAATACAATTTTTATTATTTGGTAGGAAAAGTCACTGTGCTGGTTGTTAGGTTGATCTTCTGAAATCTGTTGCCGAGACATCGCATTTTTAAAACCCTTGATTTGCGGCCAAAGAACATTGGTTACAGTCTTGGTGAGTATTTGGTTGTGATTCTCGCTCTGATAAACTAAGTCATTAATAGCAACCACCCGAAACATCCAGGTCAATAAAACTACGATGCCAATAAAGGCAGGTATGCCAATGATTATCAGGTATTTTGATAGCCTAAACATGAGGGTTACAATCTTGGTATCTTGTGTTATTACATTGATTATTATCGAAGTCTTTGTACTATTATCGCAGTCATAATACGCCAAATTTTTGCATGTCTTTTTTACGTTTAGCTGATGTATAAGATCGAAAGCACATTCTTCTTCCCCGGGTTCTTATTAAATCGGCATTAATTATCAACTCTTTAAATACTCGCCCTGGCAAGGCATAATTACGACTACATTCTGGAATAATCATCTGGACGTAGAAAAGACATGCAAGATACTGTTATATAACACGGTTTTTAAAATTTCTGGGCGTGCCACCCATTGTGAGTTTAATTGATTAACCAAGAATAATAGCGATTAAAAACAACATGATAGTATTGTAAGGCGGGCGTAATTATCTTAATAGGCCGTTGCTTGTAAATATAAATGAAATAATAGGTTATATAATTCTACGTTATAGCTCTAAATGCCTATTTACCAATTGACCTATGTACGTAAAGTGGAAGCTCCGCGTAAACTACAGGGCTTTGCTATAGTCTAAAAATATCAACTGAAGTTGAAACGAATAAAGTAGACAAAAACCATGTTGCGCCTCATATTCCGATTTATCGCTATTCTGCCTCTACCCATCACCTATTTATTGGCGTGGCCAATTGGTGGGTTACTGTATGTGCTGCGTAATAATCAACGCCACATTGCAGAGGTCAATATTGCGCTGTGTTATCCCGAGTTGGACGTCAAGGCGCAAGCGGCGATGTGTAGGCGCAGTATGGTCGAAACGGTAAAGAATATGTTCGATTCGGTGAAAATATGGATGGCTCGGGATAGAGGCATATTTCATTTGGTAAAAACGGTGACTAATGAGTCTTTATTGTTGGACGCACTCGAACAAAAGCGAGGGGTCCTACTTTTATTACCCCATCTAGGGAATTGGGAGCTCGTTTGCTCCTATGTTTCGTCGAAACATGCAGTGACCGGTTTGTATCGCCCACAAAAATCGTCCGAATTAGATAAAATTATTCTGGAGGGTCGGCAGGTATTTGGAGGTATCGCAGTGCCCGCTTCAAAACTGGGTGTACGACGTCTACTCAAGGCATTGAGAGATAATCAGCTTTTACTGATCTTACCTGACCAAAATCCTGGCAAAGGTACCGGCCAGTTTGTACCTTTCTATTCAATACAAACCAATACGCCGGTATTGCCAGCTCGACTTGCGCAGAAAACTGGAGCGGTGGTTATTACCGCATACGCCAAACGATTACCCTATGCGCGTGGTTATGACATAAAGTTTGCAGCTGCCCGCCCTCAACTGATGGATGCGGATATGGAGATAGCGCTAACGGCCATGAATGCCGATATCGAGGATAAGGTACGTTGCGATCCTACTCAGTATTGGTGGGGTTACAGTCGTTTTCGCCATCGGCCACCTGGGGAGCCCAGCCTCTATAAAAAGGATTAATGCGTATTGAGTATATTCTATACTGTAAAGTGATTAGGATGAGAGGCATTAGCGGTCAATTGAAAGAATAGTCATTTTTAAGTTGATTTTGCCGTGCCAGGGTGATTAATATAAGTACAGTGTGATTTAGTGGTATTGGTAAAGCCCAACTTAATAATAAAAATAATTCTGGTCAACCCCTTTAATTCCTAAGTCATTGTTATTATATGATTATAATGAGTAAGGATCTTGGCCCCTATGTATGCAAATACCCCCGTATACTCAGAACAAAATGGAGTTCACTT
>JBGMRO010000337.1:0-4992 GCA_048061555.1 Thiohalomonadales bacterium
TAGCGTCGTCTAGCGTAAAACTAATCGGTAGATCTTTCACTTGTTTTTTTATAACAGCAAGCGGCATACGTGGACCCTTCGCGGCCTTAGCAAAAATAAATATGGTATCACTGGGAGAAACTCGATCACTTAATCCATCGCCTAAACTAACCGTACCCGCCACGTGAGAACTACCACTATTTATGGGCGACGCTTGACCGGGTGCGGCCTGCGCGACCGGAGATGCAGTGCCCACAGAGCCAGAAACACTACTATTGATAACAATACTAACGCCCTGGCTACCCACGTTCATGACACCAGTGACACCCTGCAAATCACCCGGTTGTGGAATTGCATTACCGCTCTTTGAGATGCGAGCACTGACCACGACCTGCGTAAATTTCGATAATTTCATCGCCGGATTCATCGCTGTGGAATCATCTAAGGTAAAATTGAAGGGTAGATCAGATGCCGTCTTGCGAACAATGGCAAGTGGCATTTTTGGCCCACTGCTCGCTCGGGCATAGACAAACAAGGTGTCACCGGCATCGACTTGCGCCTGCAAGCTAGCATCGAGCGTAACCGTGCCCGTAATACTCGCGGTCGCCGCATTGGCTTGCGAAACGGCTTCAGAGGCCTTGAGCTTGGCAACTTCTTCATCCGTGGAAAGACCCATCAGTTCCTTGACTTCACCCATGTTGCGTAACATTTGATTATAGTTATCCGACCCTTCCGGAAACTGGGTAATCAATGTCTGATAATATTTTAGTGTTTCTGGATATTGCTGTGCTTGAAATGAAGCGGTCGCCGCTAACCATAAGGCTTTTTGATGATTGGGTTCGACACTCAAGGCCTTTTTGATCATTTCAAAGGGTTTGCCGGACATCATACGACCACTGGCCATCGCCAAGGCGTCGGCATAATCTGCCAAAAGTTGTGCATCGGTTTCTTGTGTCATCGATACCGCGCGTGCAAATGCGCCGCTGGCGGACTGATACTGCTTCAAAAAATAATACGAACGGGCTAACATTGTCCAACCTTCCAAGTCATCTGGGTTGGTCTGTAGGTGCTCTTGCAAGGCGCGAATTTGCTCTTCGATAGTGCCTTGATGTCCCTCTGCCTGCACTATCGGTTTTGCGTTTTTGGGGTTCAAGCCACGTTCGCCCTCACCTAATTGGCTATACATGATGACAGACGTGAGCGTGATAAATAAAGTAATGACAATCGCGGCATTTTTGCCCGCTTTTGTACTCATCGTATCTGCGTCATTCGAACTTGACGAAGTTTTATCACCCACGTCGGTAATCAGCCCACGCTCTAAGTCTTTTTTGGCCTGTTCAAATTGATCCTCAGTCAAGACATTTGTTTTTAAATCAACCTCAAGCTCTTTGAGTTGATCTTTGAAGAGAATAATATTAATTTCGTCACGGGCAAGCTTACCCTGCGCATCCTTTCTAAACGCCAACGGCGGAAGTATAAATAATAATGCAGCAGCCATTAACAAAATAGCTACAATCCAAAATACAGTCATAATGCCTTACCCTCTTCGGCGCTACTAGCGCCATCTTTATTCAATATATTATCCAACTTGCCGGCTTCGTCATCAGAAATCGGACTATCTTCTATTAGCTCGCGACGTTTTTTCAAATTTATCATCAGCAATATCACGCCACCAATCAACAGTATAAAAGGCCCTGCCCAGAGTATGTATGTTTCAGGTTTTACCGGTGGTCTATAGAGAACAAAATCTCCGTATCGCTTTACCATATAAGCGACAATATCTTCCTGCGTCTTACCTTCTTTCACCATAGTTCGAACTTGGTTCTTTAAATCGACGGCGAGCTCGGCGTGTGAATCGGCAATCGTTTGATTTTGACAGACCAGGCAACGTAACTCTGAGGAGATCTCATTCACTCGTTTTTCCATAATTGGATCTTCTGCCATCGGAGTCGCTTCTTTGGCGAAGACTGTGGCATTACTTAAAATAAGTAATGCCACAACAGTCAGCATAACCACCAGCAACCGCACAAGAAGATCACGCGAGCTTTTGCCAGGTAGTTTCATTTTTTCCTGCCGAGCAACAGTTTTATTGTCTAGCATTGTTTGACCCAACTTTACTGGCACAGATATTGGCACATCAAACTTGAAGAAATTGGTTTGAAAACAGCTAAGAGGCTTCACCTTGCAACTCCTTAAATAACGGCATGACCACTTCGCGTAGCTCGGTGGTGGTTAATGGCCCAATGACCTTGTGACGTATGATGCCCTTTTTATCGATAACAAATGTCTCGGGTACGCCATAGACACCGTAATCGATGCCGGTCTTGCCTTCAAAATCGACAACGCTCAATTGGTAAGGGTCACCGTGCTCTTCTAACCATGCCCGTGCCGCTGAAGGTGCATCTTTATAATTCAGACCATAGACGGGTATCTCTCCCATACGGGCCATTTGCACTAGCAATGGATGCTCTTGCCGACAGGCCACACACCAAGAGGCCCACACATTCAATAACCACACCTTGCCCAACATATCTTTGTTGCTAAACGTCTTTTCCATGTCTTGCAGCTGCTGCAGACTAAAATCGGGTGACGGTTTATTGATAAATGGCGACGGCACCTCACGCGGTTTTAGTGACAAGCCTTTATACAAAAAACCTGCAATGACCAAAAATATAACTAAGGGCAATAAATACTTCCACATAAACTAGGTATCCCCTGTGGTTAATTTATTGTCCGCCGGCGCCTCATCGGTATTCGTCTGTTCGGCTTTTTCTTCACGCTTGCGCGAGACTAAACGATAACGACGGTCAGTCACGGCCAATAGACCGCCCATACCCATAAAAAAGGCGCCGCCCCAGATCCAGTCGACAAACGGTTTATAGTAGACACGAATACCCCAGGCACCACCCGAGTTTGGAATCGGCTCGCCCATAGACACATACAAATCGCGCGTAAAACCGGTATCGATCGCGGCCTCGGTCATGCCCATCGTCTGCACCAAATATTGACGTTTCTCGGGATGCATTGTGGTGACGGCTTCGCCGTCCTTCGTGACCGTAATCTGGCCTCGTGCGGCATTGTAGTTCGGCCCCTTAACATCAGTAACGCCATCAAAACGGAAGGTATAACCACCCATATCCACGGTATCACCGACATCCATACGCATGTCTTTTTCGATCTCGTAGCTATTGACCATGGTGACGCCAATAACAAAAACACCGACGCCAAAATGCGCCAGACACATGCCTAAAAACGAGTTGGGTAACGACAAGGCCTTTTGCACATAATTACCGTCGTGTTTAATCGTCTTAATACGATTATTCAAGATTCCCACCATCGAGGCCATGACCCAAAATGCCAAGGCAAAACCTAGCGCGCGTAACGGTGCCCATTCACCCATGACGATGGGTACTACAATGGCACTCACTAATGCGATACCGGCAGCCCATCTAAGTTGTAGTGCTATGTCAGGTATTTTTGCTTCTTTCCACTTCGCCAGAGGGGCGGCAGCCATTAAAAATAGGGCCGGCGCCATTAAGGGATAAAAGACCGCATTAAAGTACGGCTTTCCGACTGAGATCTTACCGTAACCCAAGGAGTCCAATAATAAGGGGTATAAAGTACCCAATAATACCGCGCTAGCGGCAACCACCAATAAGACATTATTGACCAATAAAAAGGATTCGCGCGATATCAAGGAGAAACGACCACCTAAGCCGACCTTAGGCGCACGCCAAGCAAACAGCACCAAAGAAACGCCAATAGTGATCAATAGTAAGAGCAGAATAAACAGGCCACGTTCTGGGTCTGTGGCAAATGAGTGCACCGAGGTTAGCACGCCCGATCTGACCAAAAAAGTTCCCAATAGGCTCAAAGAAAAGGCGAATATGGCCAATAACACGGTCCAGTTTTTAAAGCTACCGCGCTTCTCGGTCACCGCCAATGAATGCACCAGTGCGGTACCCATCAGCCACGGCATAAACGAGGCGTTTTCGACCGGATCCCAAAACCACCAACCACCCCAACCTAATTCATAATAGGCCCACCAACTACCCAGGGCGATACCCAAGGTCAGAAACATCCAGGCGATCGTCGTCCAAGGTCGAGACCAGCGTGCCCAGGCCGCATCCAGACGCCCGCTCAACAGCGCAGCAATTGCAAAGGCGAAAGCCACCGAGAAACCCACGTAGCCCATGTATAACATCGGCGGATGTATAATGAGACCGGGATCTTGCAATAAAGGATTAAGGTCACGCCCATCAAGCGCAGGCGGGATCAATCGATCAAATGGATTGGAGGTCAGCAAGATAAATAATACAAATCCGACGGAGACAAATCCCATCACACCGATCACCCGTGCCGCCATATCGTCGGGCAGGTTCTTACTAAACATCGCGACGGCAAAGGTCCAACCAGAGAGCATCAAAACCCATAACAACATAGAGCCTTCATGTCCACCCCACAGTGCCGCGATTCGGTACTGTATAGGCAATAATGAATTAGATTGGGTAGCGATATACTGGACAGAAAAATCGTTGACAATAAATCCATACATTAGACTCAAAAAAGATACCATCAAGATTGCAAACTGTGCCTGTGCAGCCGGCCTTGCCATAGCGACCCAAGAACGAATCCCAAACTGCGCCCCACCAAGAGAAACCACCGCCTGCACAATGGATATCGCTAGCACTAAAATCAGTGCGAAATGTCCGATCTCTGGAATCATTATGTTTTCCTCACGTATACCTGGATAGCAATCCAATCGAATGTGTTATTACTGAAAGAACTCAAAGATGTAAACCTAGTTTTAGATATAGAATGGTCTATGGATTTTTTTTTATTGTTTTACCAAGGTCGCGGCGGTACTCGCTTTAGCTTTTTCGAGCGCATCAGCGACTTCGGGTGGCATATATTCTTCGTCATGTTTTGCGAGTACCTCACTGGCCATAAAGGTACCGCTTCCATTCATTTTACCTTGCGCCACGACACCTTGTCCTTCTTGAAATAGATCTG
>JBGMRO010000338.1:0-4991 GCA_048061555.1 Thiohalomonadales bacterium
AACAAATGGATTGTAAAATCCAGAAATAACGAATTTAATGAAGTCACAAATCAACGAATAAGACTAGATATGACGAAAGATAAAAGACCCCAGGACTGTGCCATTCGTGTCTGACCCCAATGATACCAATGATACCAATGATACTGTAGGGTGGATTGCATCCACCAATCTATGGCAGCATTGCGCGTTCTTACCAAGAGTAGATGCAAGGTTCTTTAAAATACGAACCTATTTTTGCTAACTAAGTGCCATTCATACCTGACCCCTACTACTACTGTTATGAATCACTGTGAATCGCATCCCGTGGTTAATTGGTACGAGGTCTTGAATATTTTCTGTTGACATTAAGAATGCGCCAATCAACAACTGAAGGTAGTTGTAGACCGGCGCTCGTGTGACAATGATGGTTGCTACTTTGCTACTATTTTTTCCCTAAGTTCAGATTAATTACAATATTTCCCTGCGAGTCTTGCTGTGTTTCTGATGAAAATGAATCTTCGCCGTAGCTAGATCCAGCCTCACTGTCCATAGTGAATGAATCATCCAGGTTAGCAATCCCATCCTCATGGGGGGTGAAAGAGTCTGCTATGTCGAGGGCGTTTTCAGGTAAATCTGTTTCATTTAACATCTGAAAGGAGTCACTCGGTTCCAAATCTTCCTCAGATTCGTCTATGCACTCAAATTCTGCAGCCTCAGCATCGACACCGGTGTCCGCTTGATCTGGAGACACAATCCCAACCTTTTCCAGAAAATTCTGCGAATCATCAAAGTCCACCACTGACTCTGGCCCATAAGTCTCTTCAGTAGCCAGAATATTTTCAGGGTCGACGTCGTTAGGAAGTGGTTGCTCGATTTCACTCGCTTCTGGCGTAGCAATTCTTAACACCGTTGGGCGTGCGTAAACATAACACTGTATCCCCTCGAACCGATACCCATAACGTCCGCGACCAATTTCACTCCATCGGGTAGTATAAAAATGGTCGCCATTGCGGGGGTTCCAGTAACGATACAAAGGAATGCTGCCTGCGACGCGCCGTGATTGCACGTAGCCTTGAATACCCTCATAACGATAACCCAGGCGACCACGGCCCAATTCTCGCCAATTGGTAGTATAGAAATGGTCTGTGTTACGGGGATTCCAATAACGGTAAAGTGGTACGGTGGCGGAGACTCGTCGCGGAAATATATAGCAGGCCACACCCTCATAACGATACCCAAGCCGACCACGGCCCAGTTCACGCCAGTTCGTGGTATAAAAATGATCTCCGGTTCTTGCATTCCAGTAACGATAGAGAGGCGCAGTTCGCACCGGGGTACGAATTAGGCGATTAATCATGTGTCGCAGATTAGGGCGGTTACCAATTCGTTGAGTACGTGGCCTAGCCGGTGCATTAGTTTGCGGGCTACCTGTAGTGCGTAATAATCGAATGGCAGCAGCCGGCGTGAGAACGCTGCGCCTTAGGCTGCGCAAAATACCCTGTACACAAGCTAGTGAACCCACTATGACGGGGGACGCACTGGATGTACCACTAAATCGGTCTGTATATATGCGATCCGGGTTTGCGCCACCTTGGAGATCACCGTAACCGGTCGTGGTTACCTCTCGTCCCCAACCTTGACAATCTACCCGTCGTCCATAATTTGAGAATCCCAAACGCGAGCGGTCTGGTCCATGATTACGTCGATGGGTGCCGGGAGGTGGCGCACCCGCACCTACCACTACCGCGTATGAACTAGGGTTGGATGCATTTAGTGGGTTACGCCAACTAGCGGGAAATCCCGCTGGGCGAGCATTGTAGATTGAGTCGTCAAAGTTTTGCGCGCCATTACCGGCGGCCTCTACGACAATAATACCGCGACTAGTAGCATAGCGTATAGCGGCGAAATCATCAGGCCACCATTCGATCGCAATATAACCCTGTTGACCGGCACCAGTGGACCGCGGACCAGGGCGATGAATCTCAAGTAGCATAATGTCGCCACGACGCAATCGATTTGCAGCCAATCGAATGGCAGGCGCAGTTCTAATGGTGGTAAAAGATACCCCGCTGACATGGGCATCGGGACTAATCCCGGTTACTCCAAAACTACTACGATCGCCACCGATTACGCCAATAACCGCCGTACCATGATTACTGTTTGGTGAGTTATTGCCCGCAATCACACCACCTTGATTTCGACGTAAATCTTCATGGGTAAAACGCCAACCCCATTCAAGATCGATCACGCGTACGTTACTGCCACCACCGCCCCGATAACGCCAAGCGTAGCGTGCATCAACACCGCTGGGTGCCGGATTTAAATAACCTTGGCGTGAGATGAAACTGGGCGTAGCAGGCGGGCCTTCAACCTCGGGTTGCATATCATTTATCGGCCCTTCGTTTTCCTCTTCAAAGGGATCAGCCGTCCCAATATCTGCTTGTACAACGCTGGCTAACTCAGCAGGTGGCTTGATATAAGCAGCGTCTATGAGGGGGTTTTCGAGTAACTTCTGCACCAAATCATCTAATTTGTCATCTGCAGCTTCAACGTTATAAAATTGCGACAATTGCGGTTCATCAGAATAAGTTGCACTATCTAGAGAGGCCGATAAATCCTCGTTATTTTCAGCATCTACAAACATTGGAGTCAGGACAATATCTTCAGTCTCCAAAAGGCTGGTTAGTGGCGATGTATCAATACCGGTCGCTGATGTTAATCCGTCAGGTGATGCCCGCAGTCCTGAGTCGGCACTGGTTAGCACGACGAGTTCACGTTCCGAACCGCCGAGTGAATATTGGTTTTGTTTACTACTACTGCGTACTTTCTTTCCTGCCATGACGCACCTCCAGGTGATTATCAACAACATTAGAAAAATAAGTAGTGTCTAAGGTGGTTCTCCTTCCGCCTTGGAATAAGCTCCTTCAACCGCAGTACACCTTAAGAACGCCTTAGTGATGTGGTCTACATCGTTTTGTGTTTCTACTTCTACAAAAAAATACTTCATTAACTCGGCATCCTGAGTACCAGGGTGCATGGCCAAAATAGTTAATCCGTACTGCTCCACTACAGCGATTAACTCGTTCAGTGTCTTACTAGAGAGAGAATGACTATGCAAAGCCCTCGCCTCAGGGCTGGAAATGTGTAGTGTAATATCCATTTAGTAGATTTCGATATAGTGTTAGTTTATATTTTTAAGTATCAAGGTAAAGCCTCAATGGTAGTCCAGAGTTGATCGTGGTTTACTGATGATAAATCGGCAAAAAAATATTCTAAACAATTTCAATAACTAGTAGCGATTTTGCGGTATCCGAATTTATTCCCACTTGGAGAAAATAGCAACTAAAAATAATATCGTTTTCATTCGTCTATTTTGCTATTTTCTCGACAATTACGTTTATTGCGATTTTTACGTCCATGGCATGTAAAATAGCCGGAAATTTTTGTTCGTTCGGAATTGTGGGTATCAAGCGCATAAAATTATTCGGTTACTTTTGAATCATGCAGTTTATACCTGCTGGCATTACATAACATTTACAGCAAATAAATTAATTCTGTTCAACGGCGATAATTAATTGATTCAGACCCGGCTGGACATATTATTCGGTCCCGGGAATTTACAGGACAACCATTGGTATTTACTGGAGTATTTACTGGACATCCATTGGTATTTACTAGGTATTTACTGGACATCCATCATTTATCGTTTTATATCGATCAATTATTATGCAAAAAAAGTGGGTACCCAATAATGATCTTCCCCCGATTTTACGGACACGCCGTTAAGAGCGATAATGTAAATTGGAGGACAGAAAATGTCAAAGACAAAAAAACAGAAACAAAAGTACACCAAGGAATATAAGCTTGGTGCGGTTAAGCTGATTACCGAACAAAGTTATAGTTACGCAGAAGCTGGCCGCAGCCTCGGGATTGCAGGAAACCTGATTTCTCGGTGGTATAAGGAATTTCAAGCAATGGATAATGACGCCTTTCCTGGCCAAGGCCAATTATCACCCGATCAGGAAGAAATCAGGGGCTTACGTCAAGAAGTCAAACATCTCAAGATGGAGCGCGAAATATTAAAAAAAGCGACGGCCTTCTTTGCCAAGGAAAGCACATGAGATTTGAATTCATTGCTACGCATAAGAAGGCCTTTCCCGTAACCACGATGTGCCGAGTACTAGAGGTTTCTCGCACGGGCTATTACGACTGGTGCACACGTCCACCGAGCGCACGAGAGCTTAGTAACCGTCAATTGGATACACATATTCAAGCAATATTCGTTAAACACAAGGGTCGCTACGGTTCTCCAAGAATTACTGAAGAACTGATTGATCGCGACTTTCCTTGTAGCGAGAATCGTGTTGTTGCACGTATGAAAACCCTAAAATTACGAGCTAAAGCCAAACGAAAATATAAAATGACAACTGATTCAAACCACAATAAACCCATTGCACCAAATCTTTTGGAGCGTAATTTCACTGCGAGTAGACCTAATGAAAAATGGACTAGCGATATCACTTACATCTGGACTCATGAAGGCTGGCTTTACCTAGCGGTTATCATGGATTTGTATTCACGAGCCATCATTGGCTGGAAAATAGATCGACGGATGACGCAAAAACTCGTCTGTGACGCCCTCATGATGGCTCTATGGCGGCGACAGCTTCCCAAAGGCGTCATCGTGCATTCTGATCGTGGCAGCCAGTACGCGTCTGACAAGTACCGACAATTGCTAGATAAGCATGGCCTCTTAGCATCTATGAGCAAACGTGGGGATTGTTATGACAATGCCGTCATGGAAAGTTTTTTTCATTCGTTAAAAGTAGAACTCGTTCATGATGAATATTATTTAACTCGAGAACAAGCTACACAAAGTATTTTTGAATATATTGAATGTTACTATAACTTTAAAAGAAAACATTCTACAATCGGTTATCAGGCACCTATGGTGTATGATAACCTAGCCAACCACTCTTAACTTAAGTGTACGGTAATTCGGGGGAAGTTCA
>JBGMRO010000339.1:0-4979 GCA_048061555.1 Thiohalomonadales bacterium
AAAGAAAACAACAACACCCAGTGTAAGCCGATCCAGGTAGTGGCCGCTAAAAAAGAGACGCCTGCGGTGATGGGGGAGCTGGGTTCAAAGCTGCGCGAAAAACCCGGGTTGCAGGCGAAACAGAATCTGGGCCTGAAACCGATGCTGAGCTTGCCATTGCCCAGCATGAGCCAGGTGGAACTAAACAGTGTGGCTAAGGCGTTCAATACGGTCGGCAGCCAGAGCTACCGGCAAGTGGTATTTAAATATGAGTCTGGTCAGGATGGCAAAATGAGACTCCGTAAGGCCCGAAGCGATAACTTTAAGGGATTGCTGCTGAATCGTGATACCAGCGCCATGAAAGACCTTGGCAGCGGCTTATACGACGACCGCATGGGAAACCTGGTATTCAAGGGCGAGCTGCTGGATAACGCTGGCAACCGTATCCCCTTTTCGATTACCGCCACGCCGTGGGGCGAGACGATTTTTGGCGTAGACCGAAACGGAGACGGTGTCATTGATGTGTCAGTCGGTGTCGGCAAGGACGGACGGCTGTGGATGATTGAGCGGATCGTTCCTGGCGTCGGTGATGGCGCCTGGCTGCAGAGGATAGATGAGTTGGGGGACTTTTTTGGAGCGCTTTTGGAGTGCGAGGAGATAGAGGCCCTGCAAGGAGGGGGATCCGATATGTTTTCCGCTGCAAGTCCGTGTGGAAAGCGGAGCGGTGGCGGCGGTGGTAGCGGCGGTGGTAGCGGCGGTGGTAGCGGCGGTGGTAGCGGCACTGCAGGTGGTATGTCAGGACTTTTCAGTGATGAGATGTGTAAGGAAGTTTTATCCAGGCCTAAGTTTGGCTATGCCGGTGGTATAACATCTGATGATCTCGTTGAAACGCTTATTGGTATGATGCAAGGACCAGTGGTTCTCGCCGTGGTTGCTAAAATCGCCGCAAAAGTGGCTGTTTCGGCAGTTGCGATTACGGCATTCGTAACAATAGTGGCTACTCCCAGTACTGCTCGCCAGGTCGATTGCGAATCAGTCGCGGGGGCCTGCCAAGCCCAAGCCGAAGCCCGGGAACAGGAACGCCAGGCTGATGAGTCATCGGGTGATGAGTCATCGGGTGATGAGTCATCGGGTGATGAGTCATCGGGTGATGAGTCGTCGGGTGATGAGTCGTCGGCTGATGAGTCGTCGGCTGATGAGTCGTCCACAAGCCAAGCTGGTACGACTCAGCCGGTTGATCCGACTCAGCCGCCTGACTCTGATGCGGTGATCTATGAATATTGTGAGAACCGGGCAAAGAACAAAGAAACCACCCCCTGTGATGACCTGGAATGCGTTCGCAAGCGAGCGGATTCCCTCTATAGGTATACCGGCGGTAGGTGTTCGAATGAACCCGGACCCGATGGGTCTAAGATCTTCGCCTGTGAGGATAAGGATAACTCAGAGTCGAGACCCGGTTATGGTGATCCTGATTCAGATGGTGACAATGAAAACGACTCCCCCCCCGGTTTAGTCGGAGGCTTCGGACGAGACATAGGTATTAGTTACATAGATGCCACACCCATAGGTGCAATCATTATCGGAGCGTGCGCCGAGGGCCGTTGCCCCGATCCATCACCGGTTGAGAACGCTGAGGGGGTATCCGGGGGTTCCCGTTGACACAATGCCCGTGCAGCGAAGATTTTTATTCGTAAATTAGACTTTGGGGACATCTTATAGTCCCCAAGGTTCGTCACTATGAAAGAGTAATTGCTACGAAATAATTTCAGGCTCAGAATAACACACAGACACTCCGCCACATTTACGAACAGATGATTGGCTCCGCCGGAACAGCTTGTGCGAATTGTGTGACATAGCTATATTCTGCCTTGTATCACCTTACACTCACCCTTCAAACAGCACCTTTCACATACCGGCAATTTCTTACAAATACCCTTCGCATGGACAACAATTAAAGCATGATATTGATTAAAAACTGCCACGTCTCTTTCAAGAGCCTGTTCAAAATGCCCGCGCAAGATATCGTAATTCATATCATGCGTTATAAGGCCAAGTCTTGAAAATAATCTCCGCGTATAGGCATCAATGACAAAAGTTGGTTTGTCCAGGGCATAGAGTAGAATATCATCTGCCGTTTCTGGACCAATTCCATGTACAGCTAGAAGATCCTGCCGCAATAACTTTAGTGGCTTCAGTTTTATTTTATCAATGCCCCCTCTATCCTCCAGCCATTCACACAGAGCCATAAGCCGCTGCGCTTTTATATTGAAATAACCGCTACTGACGATTAATTCTGCCAGCTCATTAGTGGATATTTTTCTGATGGCGGATGGGGACATTAGTCCCGCTTTTTTCAGGCGCATAATGGCCGTGCTGGCATTTTTCCAGGCCGTATTTTGTACCAGAATCGCACCGACCATCACCTCAAAGGGAGTATCAGCCGGCCACCAGTGTTGCGGGCCATAATGTGTATCGAGTAGTTCGTATATGTGTTCGAATCGGTTATCTTTACTCATCGACGAGTACGGCGTCGTGCCGGTTGGCGGTCGGTCTTTTTACTTTTTCTACCCTTGCCGTAAAGTGAATCCTGAGCGTCCTCTCTACCTGTTTTTTTGCGACCCTTTTTCGCCTGTCTGCTTTTTTCTGGTGTCTTTTTTTCCAGTGTATTTCGCATACCCACTGACTGCATCAAAGCGGTGACCTGCTTTTCGGGTAGTTCTTTGTGCTGTCCGCGTAACAAACGCGGCAGAGCAATCATGCCATAACGTATACGAATCAAGCGGCTGACTTTTAAACCCACTGCTTCCCAAAGGCGGCGAACTTCACGGTTTCTGCCCTCTTTCAATACGACATGGTACCAACGGTTACTGCCGGTTCCTTCACTTTCACTAACGCTTAAAAAGGAAGCCAGACCATCCTCAAGTTCTATACCCTCCAGCAATTGCAGTACCTGCTCGTCTGTTGCTTCGCCCAATACACGTACGGCATATTCGCGTTCGATCTCAGACGATGGGTGCATCAATCGATTGGCCAACTCGCCGTTATTGGTTACCAGTAAGAGGCCTGAGGTGTTTATATCCAGTCTGCCAAGCAGTACCCAGCGATCATGTTTTGTCCGCGGCAGCAAATCAAACACTGTCTTGCTGTGTTCAGGGTCTTTTCTTGAACAGATCGTCCCTTCCGGCTTATTCAGGATAAGTACCCGCGTCGGCGCCTTGCCTCTTAATCTAAGAGGCTTGCCATCCAGTGTGAAGCGCTGTTCGCGGGTAATTAGCTGACCGATTTCTGCCGCTTTTCCATCGACAGTGATTCTACCTTCTTTGATCCAGGTTTCTATCTGCCGGCGAGAGCCTACGCCGGCCTGCGCCATCACCTTTTGGATTCTTTCAGGCTTCATGGGGAACCAACTTTATTCTACTTTTTCAGCGATCATTAAGATGCCGGTGATCACCCGTCTGGCCCTCAAGGGAAAATGCGCAGCCACAAAAGACGAGATTCAGATACTGGGCCGAGACTTCGGCAATCAGGGCTCGGTACAGCTACGCCTCTTAATAAAGTATTGAACCTAAAAGCGATCAATTACGACTAATTTATATAAACTGAAGTTGTTAAATCATAAATTGCTTATAAAGCTGAGTTGTAAAGAAAAATATCATCATGACGTTTGCAGTTCATCTTCTAAGCAGTGATTCACTCATTTTATAAAAATGGATATTTGTCGTAACCGGAGCATGGGTGTATATTTTCAGCTGATAGGCCGGTAGATACATCAAAAGTCGAGCAACATAAAGTCGTGTCACGTGTACGAGATTTATCTAAATAGTGGGTTAGAAAATTTAATATGACACACAAGGGAAAAACATGAATATAAAAAGCATCTTTATATTGGCATTACCCTTTGTGATAGGTGCAAGTTTGCTAGTGATAAACAATGTGACAATTGCAGCCAATCCAAAAGCCGTGACTATTGCCCCTCCAAGCGCTTTGGTTAAGCAGTACAACTATACTGCGAAGCTGAAAGCAGCAACCCGACGCACAGGGATACTTAATATCAGGGGTATCAAATGGAATTGTCAGGGTACCCGGTGCACCACTCGCGGCCCCTGGCCGCAACCCGGTATCAACTCCTGCAATCAACTGGCACAGAAGGTTGGCCAGATCACTGTATATGGACATCCCGGCAAGAGGCTCAGTACAGGGCAGCTCGCTACATGCAACAAAGGGGTCAACAGGACTGCTATTTCTGCTACCGGAAAAATCGGCAAAAAACCAGGCGTCTTCCAACAAAAAATATCAACCACCAAACTGAAACCTGTAACGACAAAATTGGATACAAAGCCCTTAAAGCCCACAACAGGATCAAGGGCAGTAACGAGTACAGACTTTAAGCCCCTTGCCCCCGCCAGGCCTGGGGTAGATATAAGAAAAATACAGCCGAAGTCGTTACAAATGAAGCCACCATTGGTTACAACTGGCCGTAAAGTTCAAATTTTAAATGGTACTAAAATTCCAGTATTAAACAAAAGTTCCAAAACCAAACCCCTGCAAAACGCCATTGGCCGTCAGTACAATTATACCGCAATGCTGAAAGCAGCAACTAAGCGCAAAGGGATAATTAATTTCAGTGGGATTAAGTGGACTTGTCGGGGCACCCAGTGCACTGCGCGCGGCCCCTGGCCGCAACCCGCTGTGAAATCCTGTAATCAACTAGCTATGAAGGTGGGCCAGATCACAGGATATGGACACCCTGGCAAGAAACTCAGTATCGGGCAGATTGTTCAATGCAACAGAGGAGTTATCAGTACTGGTATCAACTTAGCGGGAAAAATCAACAAGCGTTCTAACGTATTTGGTTCGAGTGTTACCAAACAAATTAAAGTACCTTTTGAACCGACAAACCCCTCAGAGCGAGTTCCGATCAGTAAAGATCACCCCCTGCCCGAATCTCGCGTCATGAGTAGAAACCCAGTGATGCTGGATAATGCCAATTCAAACTCAGC
>JBGMRO010000340.1:0-4974 GCA_048061555.1 Thiohalomonadales bacterium
ATCGCGCTAATCGTCATCAACGGTATTGTTCTCGGATTAGAGACTTCACAGACGCTGCAAGCCAATTTCGGGGAGTACCTGATATTGGCCAATCACATGATACTCGGCGTATTTATTCTAGAGGCTATATTAAAAATAACTGCCGTGGCGCCAAAAATAGGCAAATACTTTGGTGATGGCTGGAATTTGTTTGATTTCAGTATTGTTATGCTTTCTTTGCTGCCCGCCACAGGTGAATACGCCACCATAGCTCGTCTGGCTCGCCTACTGCGAGTTGCCCGATTAGTATCGACGATTCCTGAACTGCGTATGATCGTCACTACGTTGATCAAATCGATCCCAAGCATGGGCCATGTCTTGTTGTTGATGAGTATTATATTCTATATTTACGGTGTCGCGGGTTATCACCTCTTTCACGAACACGACCCCACTCACTGGCGTACCCTAGGAATCTCCCTCTTGACCCTTTTTCGGGTCGTGACCCTGGAAGACTGGACCGATGTCATGTACATTGCAATGGAATTCAATCCCTATGCCTGGGTATATTTTGTTAGTTTTGTCGTCGTCGGCACGTTTGTGGTCATAAATCTGTTTATTGCGGTAGTACTCAATAACCTCGACGAGGCTAAGGCAGAGCGTTTGAATGAGTTACAAGAAACCCCCAGCGGAAAAGAAATTCTGCGGGAATTGCGCGAGACACAGCGCTCACTACAGCGCTTGGAAAAAAGGCTAATGGAGAAAACTGGTGAGGGTTGATGCTTTATTGCACGCAAATTCAATTAACTCTAACCACTAACTTTAGTTGTTCGCCTTCAATTTTATTGATAAACAAGGTACGTTCGGCTTCCCCATCAGCATCTATAGAAATTATACCGGTAATACCGGTATAATTAGAGCTTGAGCGTATAGCGCTATTAATACAGGCTCGGCTTCTCGGCGATTCACAATTATTTATCGCATTGAATAAATAACCATATCCCTCGACCGCTGCTAACGAGTACGTGGTTCTTTTTGAAGAGTCAATTACTGAAAATATTTTTTCACCATATTTCGAAAGATCCATATCGCTCGAATACATATCGGTTGCATACATACCATCGATGAGCGCTAAATCGTCCTTTATTTCCTCTATAGCCAGTGATAACATTCCCTCAGTCGCTAACATTTGCGGAGACCAGCCTTGGTCTTTTGACGTCTTTGCAATGGCCAGTATTGAGTTTATTTTAATGGGTATATAAAGTAACACAGGATCTTTGGCACGAATTTTCCTGATTATTTCTCTATAATTAACGGGAGCATCATTTGTCAAGCTAATAAAATCAGTCACACTGCCTCCCACTGATTTAAATTTACTGGCGAACTTCTTTGCCAAATAGTTCGAGTATTCGTTCTCCTTGTCACTAAATACAGCAACACGATCAATATATAATTCATCTCGCACAAATAATGCAGCCACCACGGCTTGCGTATCATCATCAAAGGCCAACTGATTGAGAAAATGACTATCCCGGGTTATTTTTGGATTCGTAGCAATCGACGTTATGATTGGCGTTTTGTAGCGGTTAGCAACTTTTGCCACAGCAAGCGCAGATTCACTGCCCGACAAAAGTATCACTGCGGATACCTGGTCCGTATTAGCCAACTTCTCCATGGCAGCAACAGATTTTTCGGGATCACTTTGATCATCCTCAATGATAAATTCTATCTGATCACCGTTATCAAGAATAGGTTGCAACTGGTTAGCCGCTTTTAATCCCTCTATACCTTGCTGGCCAATAATCGCATAAGAACCGGTAATGGGCACAATAACGCCGACTTTTAGCTTTACGCCACTAGTCGTCAGAACCAACTTTTCTTCACAGCCTAGACCGCTTAATAAAACGGCGACAATAATATTAATATGCAAAAAATATCTCATATAGATCTACAGAATGTGAACTATTTTTGTTCGAATAAACAATTTTTTCTGGGATTGAGATTGAATTTTCTGTTTCAATTTTGCCATATCACTCCGGGTCAATGTATCGCGTGTTAATATGCTCAAATCGATAATATTCTTTTCCTTTATATAATTTATATTGATATCATTAATGATTAGATACTTTCCATTGATTAAATAACGTTCTTTCTCCATTCTATTCTTCAATACTATGGTATTAACTATTTGGTTGTACGATATATATAGCGGGATTGAAATAGCCGCCAGAGAAAGCACTACAAATAACGCCCCCCTCTTGCTTTTAACGACTGAAGAGTAACCCAGCACACGAAACGTCAGTGCTGCGGAAATTATAATCCCTATCAAATTTGTAAAAAAAAGTAAAAATGCCTGTAAGAAAAACCCTATATCCGCCTGACCTAGACCGATACCCGCAACCGCTAATGGCGGCACAATGGCCACTGCAATAGCAACACCCGCTAATGACTGCATGATTTCCTTGTAGGACTTGGAATATGCTGCTGCGATTCCAGATACTATGGCTACGGCAAGATCTAGCAAGGTTGGATTGAGTCGGCCCAACATTTCGGTAGTTACGGGTTTATGTGGAAACATCAGGGATATTAACATTGACGCAGATAGCGCCAGGAATATCCCTAGTATAATTTTTTTAATTGAATCATCAAATAATCGATTATTCTGTCGCAATAAGCCCATGGAAACTGAAACAATAGGACTCATCAATGGGGCAAGCAACATGGCCCCTATAATGACAGCCGCACTGTCTAGAAATAAACCTAGCGTTGCCAATGTAGTACTGAGCAACATCAAGACCACAAACGCTGAATCAATGGTTGCATCATTGCGTAACGATAAAAACAAGTCCCGAAAACGCTCTTCAGAGGCGTAGGAAAAAAAAGGTATTTTTTTACCAACGACTTTCTGAAGCTCATTTTCATCGGGAATATTATCTATGCGAATTCGCTCCTTCGCGACCTGCACCTGCTTTTTTTCTAGTTCGAGCCACTCTCCAAAATTAACTTGCACAGCGTCTCTAACAACTTCACAAACTAAAGGGGTTGTCGTTTCTTTCTGCCCGTCGATGGATACCGCCAACTCTTCTTCCGATTCAATTAGGAGCTTACTGCTTTTAATATAGCCGATTCCGTTAGGGAGTCCTTTATGTGACTCTCTTCGCCGCCAGGCTTGTATAAGAAAACTAAAATAGTCCAGTGTAGAATAAGGCGAAGCGATAATTAATGAAATTGCACCATCTTTATTGGAGCTGTCATGTTGAATCAATTTGGATGCGATACTTTTGCTATAATGTTGTATGATCATACAGCCACTGGCAGCGGTACTAATTTTCTTTTCGTTAGCCGTCAGAAAGCTAAACTTAAGTAATTTCATACTTGCGGACTTATATACCGCCTTTTTAATATACTCAATAAAACTTACGTCGCTGCTCGAATCTAACAGCGGTACTCTGCCTATGATTGCCTTGGATAATAAGATTTTGTTGTTCAACAAAATCAAGTCTATGCTCTGAGTATCTTCGCGCAGTGCGAGCTCAATAATTTTATCCCGTGTTTTATAGGCCTCGAGATACCCGATCAACTCTTTTTGTGATTCCAGTGGCAGCAAGCCCACGCCAAATTTATGCTCCATGGCTAACATTAACATCGACTTCAGAATATCTAACGCCCCTGACATGACAACATGCTGAAAATTTTCAAGCGATTTTTCCGGGTCACGAGCAAAATCTTCAAACAATACTGGGGTGATTTTGGACCCGAAGGGGTTGTTTTGTATTGATTCGATTAGGTGCTGGCTGTCCGTCGTATAGACAAACAAAGCAGAACTTACGTAGGCTCTTATTTTGGGTTTTTCTTCAGACATGTGGGTACGATAATAAATAGGTATTTCAGAATAGTAAACAGCATAACTGTATAAATAACCGACAGCGTATCGAATTTATACGCTGGAGTTTCGAGAAAAGGAAACAAAGTTCTTCGAGGTCGAAGCATGGTGAGTGTTTGCGTAATAGAAATCTCTCTTATTCCATCGACACCACTTAATTTTATTAGACCATCGATGCCGCTTATGCGTGTTCTGCATCACTTTTTAGAACCCAAGGCCTTGGCACGTTGCTCACGTTCTATGTTGAGTTTTTCGTGATTCATTTTGGGCCAATCTTTTTGGTGGTCTAACCAGCCGACTGCGTTGTCTGCGATGATGTTCAAGAGTGCTTCAATATGGTCGGGACGATCGTTTAACGCGGGGATATACTGGTAATGTTTGCCACCCGCATCTAAAAAGGCCATTCGATTTTCTTGGTCGATTTCCTCGATGGTCTCTAGACAGTCTGCGGCAAAACCAGGACAGACCACATCTACACTACCAATACCGGATTGACCCAGGGTCTTAAGCGTATTAATCGTGTAGGGTTGTAGCCATTCTTCGCGGCCGAAAATTGATTGAAATGTAACCTGCCAGCGATTTTCCACTAAACCGAGTTTTTCTGCGACCAGGCGTGCCGTGGCTTGGCACATACAATGGTACGGGTCTCCCGTGGTCAAAAACCGCCGTGGTGTACCGTGAAACGAAAAAATCAGCATTTCGGATTGCCCTTTTTCCTCCCAGGCATCTAATATGCTATTACTTAACGCGGCAATATATCCATCGTCCGCATGATACTGATTGATAAACCTGAATTCAGGAATCCAGCGCCAGTCTTTCAGAATTGATGCGATTTCATCAAACGTCGAGGCTGTTGTGCTACAGGAATATTGTGGATAAAGCGGCAATACCACGATTCGACGGGCGTTCTCAGTGCGAAGTTTATTTAATGCAGCGCGAATCGATGGATTGCCATAGCGCATGCCTATCTCGACCACCACAGGCTGCTGATAGATCTGCTGAACTCTCTGCTTCAATGCCTCTGATTGTTTGGCCGAATAGACCATCAGGGGCGAACCTGCATCTGTCCAAACTTTTTGATACAACTTCGCCGATTTAGCAGGTCGACGGAAAAG
>JBGMRO010000341.1:0-4973 GCA_048061555.1 Thiohalomonadales bacterium
CACCGATGTTGTGTGGGCATGAAAAACCTGCCCACCCTACCCGGCTCACGCCATCCATGATGCGGGGTGGATTACTTTTTCGCGGATGCTATCCAGGTCGTTCCCTTCATTTTTAAGCTATCACCTTCTTTCAGGGCATTAGCCGCTTCGATGACTTCGTTGATATAACACTCACGATCTTCGGCCGACAGTTCATTCACTAATACCATCACCGGCGCTGCAAGATCGGAAATCGACTGCCAGTAGGCCGCGCCATCGGCAACCTCGATCACATCTAATTCTAGCGCCTCGATTCTAAAGTCTGTAAAACCTGCCGTAATAACGACATCACGCAGCCGATCGGGATCGGCCATGGCAAAAATCCCGGGTGTACCGACCGGTGGCTTTGGAATCTCGGTGTACTTGGCCAAAATTTTCATAAGCAAACTCACAAACGGATTTTTCTCTGGAGCCGCCCAACACGCCAGCACCAACCGTCCACCGGTCTGCATGGCACTATGTGCACGGCGCAGACAGGCACCTGGATCAGGCATAAACATCAGCCCCCAACGCATAGTGACCACATCGAATTTCCCTGGCAGATTCGCTAGCGCTTCGCCATCCATGTGAATAAACTCAATATTTTTTAGCTGTGCAGCCTCGGCCTTTTCACGGGCGACACTCAACATTTCGTCGACCAAGTCGATACCAATGACCTGCCCTCCACTACCGACGATATGAGCGGCGGAGATAGCGGGTTCACCCGTACCGGAGGCGATATCCAGTACCCGCTCCCCGCTAGCCAAACCTGCCAAAACTAACATACGATCAGTGGCGGGTGCCGCTCCCTTGCGTAACATTTCGTCCTGTCGACGCCAACCCTCAGCGGCATACGTCCAGGTATTTCGTTCTCGTTCTTTCAGTGCCACTTTGTCCATCTTATTTTTTCCTTATATATTTTCTGTCAGAGGGATAAGCAAAGCGCATCCACCAGTGTGTGGGATCGGGAAACAGCGCGAGGCTAAAGCCTCACCTCCAAAAAGGGAGGGGTTCGTATGAAACTGAATAAGCGCAAACTGCCCTGGAGCTGGGGCTTCAGCCCCGGATACGGTTCCATCGTTCCAATCCGCTCCCACCTAGGAACGAGAAAGCACTCAGTAGGGTGAGTAGTTACCAATCTTCTATTTAGTGCCCGTCCACAAACGAGGATATTTCTTCAAGATCGAGGCGTACCGATTTTTTAAAGCGCAGCATAGACTACTATGTGAGCATTTAAAAAATCGGCACAACGATGAGATTGGAGAAATAGACCGTTTGTGGATGGGCACTATTTAATCATCGAGTTCCTCTACTGACTTTAACATCTCAGTGCCAATCAGTGTATGCCCTTTCGCGGTCGGATGTTCTTCGTCAAAGAATAGAAATCGATTCACGTCCTGTCCATAATTACAAGCAGGGTGAAACAGTCCCGTGGATCGATAAAAACAGGGTACCCGGGTAAAATCGAAACCATAAGCTTCGGCATGCTCGATAACCTTTTTGGTATATTTGAAGAGATTAAATATCTCGATCTCCATGTCATGGGTCTCTTCGATATCATGCAGGGTCTTCTTTAAATAACGATTAAATATTCGGGTCTTCTTTGTGGTCCTCTTAATCAGCCCCGGATCGAGCGACTGCTCGGCCAACATTATCGTTTCTGGGATATTACCAATGTCTGCGACGTTGACCACGACGATTGATCTCGCCCCTGAAAGAATCAACTTGTCTAGATTTACGCGGATGTTGTCCACGGCGTTATTTAGCAAGGTATGCGCAAGTTGCTTGTCCACCACATCTCGTGCGTCACGGACATCATTGCTACCTATAAACATAATATACAAGGCATCCGACGGGGCACTAAAACCGTGCACTGCCAAGAAGGCATTGACTTGGGTGCTAAGGTCGATGGGTTCAGTACCACCGGCACGAGCGGAGACTACGGCATAATTAGTCCCTGCATCTTGGCCGATGAGGTGTAACGAGGCATTCGCCGGTAATCCGAGCAACCCGCCAAGCACCTCCACGGCCACCGGCCCATTAGAGACTCGGTTGTCAAAATACGGTAATGGAAAATCACCAATGACGCTAGCCAGATTACCGGTATCAGACAGACTGTCACCAAAGACATAGAGGTCAGCAAATGAATTATCGGCCTTGACTGGAAAAACAACGACGGGAAGTACAAACAACAAACAGATAACGATAGCCACACGCCGTGAAATTATTTTGATCATAACGCAACCCTCAGTTAGTGTCGGTGCGAACCTATGATGCCATCGCGGTCACCGACATGCACAAAAAAAACACTCCAACAATGGAACCCCACCACCACAATACTACGGCACTTGTTTGAAAAGGCAAGATAATACTAATACATCAGTTGCTACAAGTCGGGTCTGCAGGAAATACGATTTCGCCAAAATTTTTTCGACATTATCCAGCCTTTTCATTGACCCCTTTTTACTCGCGCTATTCCCATGCATGGTATTGTCCTCGCTTTTATCGCCACAGGCCTGGCAATCTTCAATATTAAATAATAAACATATAAACAATCGGTTACGTCATTATATTCGCGACAAACCGGCCTCTATCAAGTGAATATACAATCCTTAATGAGAATCATTTGCATTTAGATTCTCATTTTGTCATAATCAATTCCGTCATTCAATTTGTATCTAAAGGTCGTACCATGAAACTGAATAGCCCCCTTATCACAGTCGTTGTTGTTCTCTGGAGTCTTATTGGCAGTATGGGCGTAAATGCCGCGCCAGCCTCGGCGGAGGATATCAACGAATTACAAATACAACTGCAAAAACAGCAAAAAGAAATCACCCAGCTACAGGAAAAAATCGAACTCACTGCTGAAATGCTTGAGATGCAGACTGAAGCCGCCCCTCAGACCGGCGGTCATGGCGCGAGCGGTAATACTCAAATCGGTGGTTACGGTGAATTGCACTATAACAATCTGCGCAACCAGACTGAGGGTGGCGATGACCAGAAGGAAATCGATTTGCATCGCGCCATCCTTTTTGTCGGGCACGATTTTAATGAACGCATACGATTCTGGTCAGAATTGGAGGTCGAGCATGCCCAGGCAGGTGATGGAAAATCGGGTGGAGAGGTATCTATGGAGCAGGCCTATATCGAGTTTGACCTGAATGACAACATGAGCACACGTGCCGGTGTCCTGCTGGTACCTGTTGGCATTCTCAACGAGACCCACGAACCCACTACTTTTTACGGTGTCGAGCGCAATCCGATAGAATCGAATATTATCCCGACCACCTGGCGTGAAGGCGGTGTGAGTCTCATGGGCAAACTGGCGGAGGCCGTAAGCTATGATTTGCTGATACATTCCGGATTAGAGACAGGTAGCGCAGACAACTATGCCGTGCGTAAGGGTCGTAATAGCGTACGCAAGGCCAGTGCCAACGACCTAGCTTACACGGGTCGCATTAAGTGGACCGGTATGGCCGGGGTCGAGTTGGCGGCTACCCTGCAATATCAGGGTGATATCACGCAAGGTAACGACGTCGGTGCTGGGGCTGCAACCCTGTTTGAAACCCACGCCATTGTTCAACACGGGGCCTTTGCGGTGCGCGCACTTTTTGCAGACTGGAATCTGAGCGGTAGTGGAGCCAGCACCTTGGGTGCTAATCGGCAAACAGGCTGGTATATCGAGCCCGCCTACAAGCTCAATGCAAAGCTCGGTCTGTTTGTACGTTATAACCAGTGGGACAATCTAGCAGCGAGTGACAGCGACAATAAGTATGCACAAGCAGACATTGGCCTCAATTATTGGCCCCACCCGGACGTGGTTATAAAAATGGA
The DNA here is from genome assembly GCA_048061555.1 of Thiohalomonadales bacterium. Taxonomy (GTDB): domain Bacteria; phylum Pseudomonadota; class Gammaproteobacteria; order SZUA-152; family SZUA-152; genus JBGMRO01. The sequence continues at coordinate 3,853 of JBGMRO010000341.1, forward strand.
TTACCAAGACCAAGACGTCCCCGCTGGCACCGCCGAACTGGATGGTTTTAATTTGGGTATAGGCTATCAGTTTTAGACTATGCCCGTACGCCTTCCTATTACCCTGACTTTTCTATTGCTGACATCAGTAGCATTGGCACGCGGAAGCTACCAGACCTCGGCTGATTTTATCAGTGAAGTCTTTAATGCAGATCCGCCCAAGGCCAGTTTACTTTGGATCACCAAGTCGCTACGACCAAGTATCCGGGACATCCTTGGACATGACCTCGGTCGATTGCGCCAGCGTTACTGGCAGTCAGGCAACCGCAGTGCCTGGGTACTGGAGGAAATCGGCAAGGAACACCCCATCACGGTGGGATTGGTCGTCGCGGACAAGCGGCTCGAACGCATCAAAGTCCTGACCTACCGTGAAAGTCGGGGTGCTGAAGTTCGCCACCCATTTTTCACCGATCAATTCAAGGGGGCTATATTAAATGGAGAACGCAGACTAGACCGCTCTATCGACGGAATCTCGGGGGCCACCCTATCGGTGCGGGCGTTGACTAAGCTTGCCCGTCTCGCTCTCTACCTGAGCCAACAAATACCGAGTCAATAATTTCTGATTTATCAATACTCAAACATATGACTATGAAGACACTCTATATAAAAACACTCAGCCCTTTTTTTAGGAATGAAACAAACGTGGGCCAACGGCGTATTAAGCTCGCGCAATGGGTGTATCGATGGCACCGCCGTATTGGTGTGAGTGCGATGTTGCTAGTACTGCTACTGGCCAGTACCGGTATCGCCTTGAACCACGGCGACTCTCTGTCGCTGGACAAAAGTTACGTGCAGTCTGATTTGCTCCTGAGCTGGTACGGAATCCAGGCGCCAGAGACGGTGATCGCGTACCACAATAATACGACCTGGGTCAGCCAACTCGGCAGCCGCGTGTATCTCGATGGGCATGAGCTAGCCAATCATAGCGGACGTTTACTCGGCGCAGTCGAATTAAATACGATGCGGGTGGTCGCACTCGAATCTGAGATCATCTTGTTGAGTCTTACTGGCGAGGTTATCGAACGCCTGCATGGTGCCGAGGGTGTACCCGCCGGTATTCAAAAGATCGGCAGCCATAACGG
>JBGMRO010000342.1:0-4968 GCA_048061555.1 Thiohalomonadales bacterium
GTGGTCAGCCAGATCTGGTATAAGGCCGGCAGCAGTTACGAAAAAAACGGTACCACAGGCGTGGCCCATTTACTGGAGCATATGATGTTTAAGGGTACCCAGAAACATGGCCCGAACGAATTCTCCAGAATCATTGCCGAGAATGGTGGCCGTGAAAATGCCTTCACCGGGCCGGACTACACCGCCTATTTTCAACGACTCGAAAAGAGTCGACTCGCGGTCAGTTTCGAGCTCGAGGCGGATCGTATGCAAGGTCTGAATCTTAGCGAGGAAGAGTTCAAAAAGGAGATTAAGGTCGTCATGGAGGAACGTCGTATGCGCACAGACGACAAACCCCGTTCCGTCACTTATGAACAATTTGCCGCTGCTGCGTTTGTGAATAGTCCTTATCACCACCCGGTCATCGGTTGGATGGACGACCTGAAAAGCATGACCGTACAGGATGCGCAAGATTGGTATGACAGCTATTATGCGCCCAATAATGCCACCTTGGTGGTGGTCGGCGATGTCGACCCTCAAGAGGTGTATGCGTTGGCTAAAAAATATTACGGTCCGCTAGAAGCGAGGAAAATACCGCCGCTCAAACCGCAAATTGAAATTCCACAGGTCGGTAAACGTAGTATCACGGTCAAGGCGCCTGCCAAAGTTCCCTATCTGGTCATGGGATATAAAGTACCAGTGGTGGCCACCGCGAAAATAGAATGGGAACCCTATGCACTAGAGATGCTAGCGAATGTCTTGGATGGTGGTGAAAGTGCCCGCTTTAACAAGAATATTGTACGCGGTTCACAAATAGCGAGTCGCGTGGGCGCGGGGTACGATATCTATAGTCGGTTAGCTGATTTGTTTATTATCGACGGTACGCCTGCACAAGGTAAAACGGTGGACGAATTACAGGTAGCGATTATGGAACAGATCGACATGGTAAAAACGGAATTGGTGGCAGCGCATGAATTAGAACGCATTAAGACTCAGATCATAGCATCTAAAGTCTATGAAAAGGATTCAATTTTTTATCAGGCCATGCAAATAGGTACGCTGGAGACAGTAGGTTTAGATTGGAGGCTGATGGATGATTTTGTGGATAAATTACGTAGCGTCACAGCCGAGCAGGTAAAACAGGTGGCGAACAAATATCTGGTCGACAGTGGACTCACGGATGCGCGCTTAGATCCACAGGATTTTGGCGAAAAAATGATGTCGAACGGTCACCAAGGCGCAGGAGCTAACCATGGGAAATAGAATAATGGTAAGTAAACAAAATAATGGTAGCAGAGTAATTTTGCGCACTTTAATATTAATATTAGGTAGCTTTTTTATACTCGGAGTTTCTCAAGCCTCTCCTAAAATACAACATTGGTTAACAAAAAATGGTGCAAGGGTCTATTTTGTACCCGCGGCTGAAATCCCGATGGTCGATGTGCAAGTGGTGTTTGACGCAGGTGCTGCCCGTGACGGCGAAAAACTTGGGTTAGCGGTGATGACTAATGGCATGTTAGCCGAAGGTGCAGCCGAGCTAGATGCCAATCAAATATCGGAAGGTTTTGAATCCGCCGGGGCGAGATTCAGTAATTCTGCCCACCGAGATATGGCCGTTATCGGACTGCGAAGTTTGACGGAGGCGGATAAACTACAATCCACCCTGGCGCTTTTGACGACCGTATTGAGTAAGCCGAGTTTTCCTGAAGATGCCTTTGATCGTGAACGTAAACGATTATTGGTAGGCCTAGAACAGCGCAAACAATCTCCACGTTCATTAGGTAGTGAGGCTTACTACAATGCCCTATATCAGGGACATCCCTACGGCAATCTACCGGTGGGTAATAAAGAAACGATCAATGGGTTGAGCACTCAAGACCTAAAGGCATTTTATGAAAAATACTATGTTGGAAAAAATGCCGTGATCGCGATTGTGGGTGCCGTTGACCGAAAAGCCGCGGAGGGCATCGCCGAGCAAGTTGTGGGTGGCCTCGCTGCGGGTTCGGCAGCAGAAAATCTACCCGCAGTAAAACCCTTAGCGGATGCGCAAACGATCAAAATCGAATTTCCATCCACGCAGACGCATGTCACTGTAGGTTCTCCGGGTGTAAAACGCGGCGACCCCGACTATTTTTCCATGTACGTAGGAAACCATATCCTGGGTGGTAGTGGCCTGATCTCTCGTTTGAGTGAAGAAATTCGGGAAAAACGTGGCCTGTCTTATTCAACCTATAGCGGTCTCACGCCGATGCGTAAATCGGGCCCGTATTCATTCGGCTTACAAACACGCAATGAGTCTGCCGCAGAGGCCTTGAAGATCTTGATGCAAGAGATTAAGAAATTCGTCGCGGACGGCCCTAGTGCGGATGAGCTAATTGCTGCTAAGAAAAACATAACCGGCGGTTTTCCGTTAAGGATCTCAAGCAATAAAAAAATTGTCGGTTATATCGCGATGATAGGGTTTTACCAATTACCACTAGATTATCTTGATACCTTCAATGCCAATGTTGAAAAAGTCACACTGGATTCGATTAAAAAGGCATTCCAGCAACGGGTAAATCCCGATAAGATGATCACCGTATTGGTGGGTAAGGTGTCCTAGAGGACGGTCGATACACGCACCGCATGGAACTTCAACTAGCGCTATGAAAAATATACAACTAAAAATATTAGATCCACGTATTGGTAAAGAGATACCCTTACCCACTCATGCAACCTCAGGTTCTGCTGGCATGGATCTGCGCGCCTGCATCGATGACACGCTGGTATTAGATGCTGGAAATACCCATTTAATCCCTACAGGCATCGCAATTCACATTGCCGACCCTGGTTTGGCGGCAGTTATATTACCGAGGTCGGGTCTGGGCCACAAACATGGCATCGTACTTGGAAATCTAACCGGCTTAATCGACTCAGATTATCAAGGGCAATTATTTGTTTCCTGTTGGAATCGTAGTCAAGCTAGTTTTACTATCAACCCCGGAGACCGAATTGCACAAATAGTGATAATTCCGGTGGTGCAGGCCGAGTTCGACGTCGTTGAAGAATTTGAGCAGTCACGTCGGGGTGCCGGGGGGTTTGGGCATACGGGTAATGATTAGGTCTAGAATCAAAGGTTAAAGGTTAAAGGTTCGAGGTTCGAGGTTCGAGGTTAAAGGTTAAAAGATAAAGATAAAGATATTAGAGGGTGGGTGGGCTTTGTGTGGGGTGGAAGTGTGGAGCCTGGGTTTTTTAGAGAAATGGGGTTAATACCATGACCGAGCATACTAACAGTTCTATCGATACCACCATGTTTAAGGCCTACGATATACGTGGCATTGTCGACGTGACATTGACGGAACAGGCAGCCCGGCAAATAGGTCAGGCCTTGGGCAGTGAGGCCAAGGCGCGTGGCGAGCAACATATCTATGTTGCGTATGACGGTCGGCTGTCTGGACCGAGATTGAGTGACGCCTTGGTCGAAGGGCTATTGTCGACCGGCTGTGACGTGACCAACATTGGTATGGTGCCGACGCCGGTGCTTTATTTTGCCGCGTATTCTTTGGGTAGTGGTTCGGGCGTTATGGTCACCGGTAGCCATAATCCTCCGGAGTATAATGGCCTAAAAATGGTCTTGGCGGGTGATACACTCGCTGGTGATGACATTCAGGCCTTGTTAAAACGCATTCAAGATCGCGATGTTGTTAAAGACCAAGGTAAAGACCAAGGTAATGGCCAAGGTAAAACCCAGCAATTAGATGTCGTCGATGATTATATTCGCCGCATCAGCAGTGATGTCAGTCTAACCCGCAAGATGAAAGTTATTGTGGATTGCGGCAATGGTGTCGCGGGGGAGGCAGCACCCAAGTTATTACGTGCGTTAGGTTGTGAGGTCGAGGAACTTTTTTGTGAAATCGATGGTAATTTCCCTAACCACCACCCAGATCCCAGCCAGCCTGAGAATCTGGTTGACTTGCAGCATGCCTTAAAAGATAGTGATGCCGATATCGGCCTCGCTTTTGATGGCGACGGTGATCGATTAGGCGTTATCACTAAACAAGGGAACGTTATATGGGCAGACAGGCAGATGATGCTATATGCCAAGGATGTTTTGAGTCGAAATCCAGGCGCGGAAATTATTTACGATATCAAGTGCACCCGCCATCTTGAGGCAGAAATAGTCGCGGCGGGGGGTAAAGCGACGATGTGGAAGACCGGCCATTCTTTTATCAAGGCCAAATTGAAGCAATCAGGTGCGCTGCTGGCCGGAGAAATGAGCGGCCACATATTCTTTAAGGAACGTTGGTTCGGTTTTGACGATGCGCTCTACACAGCGGCACGTCTGCTAGAGATCCTCGCGCGAGACAGCCGAGATGCCGAGACCCTATTCGCCGAGTTTCCTGATAGCGTCAATACCCCGGAAATTAAACTCAAAATGCCCGAAGGTGAACATTATCTACTCATTGAAAAATTGGTCAACAACGCCAATTTCGGAGCTGCAACATTGACGACCATTGATGGCATTAGGGCAGACTTTGACGATGGTTTTGGATTGGTCAGGGCGTCGAATACTACCCCGTGCCTAGTATTCCGATTTGAAGGAGAGGATCAGGCGGCCCTGGATAGAATACAGTCACAGTTTCGTGATTTAGTCAGAGAACAAACCGCAGGGGCGGTGGAAATTCCATTTTGAGGCAATCAAAATAAGCATGTCACTCGATAATAAGTCCGCGCTAGAAATAGCCACGGTCCTGACCGAATCGTTACCCTACATACGTCGTTTTACCGGCAAGACCATCGTCGTGAAGTTTGGTGGCAACGCGATGGTCGATACCGCGCTTAAGACGAGTTTTGCGCGTGATATCGTGATGATGAAATTGGTCGGTATGAATCCCGTCGTAGTACATGGCGGTGGACCGCAGATTGGGGAACAACTGAAAAAAATCGGTAAAGAAAGCCACTTTGTACAAGGTATGCGGGTCACCGACAGTGAGACCATGGACGTCGTAT
>JBGMRO010000343.1:0-4953 GCA_048061555.1 Thiohalomonadales bacterium
ATAGTTGCCCTCAAACCACGTGACGACACTATCACCTTCAAAGGCTAGGATATGGGTCGCTATTCGGTCTAGGAACCAACGGTCATGTGAGATGACCACGGCGCAGCCCGGAAATTCGAGCAGGGCCTCTTCTAGGGCGCGTAGTGTTTCGACATCCAGGTCGTTGGTGGGTTCGTCGTGCAACAGTAGGTTGCCACCTTGTGAGAGTACCTTGGCCAGATGCAGTCGGTTACGTTCGCCGCCCGAAAGTGCGCCGACTTTTTTCTGTTGGTCGCCGCCACGAAAATTAAATCGGCTGGCATAGGCGCGAGAGTTTAATTCGAGATTTCCGATTTGCATGTTCTCATTGCCACCCGAAATTTCTTCCCACACCGTATTGCTATCGTTAAGACTGTCGCGTGATTGATCTACATAAGCGATTTGTACGGTGTCACCGATGCGTAATTCTCCGCTGTCTGGTTTTTCCTGACCGGTCAGCATACGGAAGAGGGTGGTCTTACCCGCACCATTGGGGCCAATGATACCGACGATACCGCCGGGTGGTAGGTTAAAATTCAGACTTTCGACCAATAATTTGTGTTCAAAGGCCTTTTTTATGTCCACGGCCTCTATGACTAGATCCCCCAGGCGGGGTCCGGGCGGTATAAAAAGCTCATTGGTCTGGTTACGTGTCTGGAAGTCCTGTTTGGAGAGTTCGTCAAAACGCGCCAGGCGAGATTTACTCTTGGCATGGCGACCCTTGGGTGAGGTGCGCACCCATTCCAGCTCGGCCTTCATGGCCTTCATGCGCGCAGTTTGTTGTTTCTCTTCGGTCTCCAGGCGTTGGTTTTTTTGTTCGAGCCAGGAGGAATAATTGCCCTCCCAGGGTATGCCTTGGCCACGATCCAATTCCAGTATCCAGCCGGCAACGTTGTCCAGAAAATAACGGTCATGCGTTACCGCGACCACAGTACCGCTATAGTCATGTAAGAAACGTTCTAACCAGCCCACCGATTCTGCATCGAGATGGTTGGTGGGCTCGTCTAACAAGAGCATGTCGGGTTTCGATAATAGCAGGCGGCAGAGTGCCACACGTCTGCGTTCACCACCTGACAACAGGCTCACGTCGGCATCCCAGGGGGGTAGGCGCAGCGCATCGGCGGCGATATCGAGTGTGCGCTCTATCTCCCAGCCGCCACAGGTGTCTATGGCGTCTTGTAGTTTACCTTGTTCTTCCAATAGGGCATTCATTTCATCATCGGACATCGGTTCGGAGAATTTCATACTAATGTCGTTAAATTTTTGCAGCAGCGCCATGGCGTCGCCGAGCCCGGCCTCGACGTTCCCGCGTACATCTTTACTGGCATCGAGGTCGGGTTCTTGTGGCAAAAATCCGACTTTGATACCGGTTTGCGGTCTGGCCTCACCGATAATGTCTTGGTCTAAACCGGCCATGATCCTCAATAGGCTGGATTTTCCCGATCCATTCAAACCCAGCACACCAATTTTTGCACCTGGAAAGAAAGATAAATAGATATCCTTGAGGATTTCTCGTTTTGGCGGGACGACTTTACCTACGCCATTCATAGTATAAATGTATTGTGCCATACGCCGGCCTCAGGTCAGGTGAACAGCCAATCTATGCTAATGTGAACTAATTTGTAAAGCGGTTTGTTGGAATTTTAGAATATGTGCGTATTATAGTGCTATAGCTAAAATGGCGTTTGCATAACAAACGTGGCTTCCTTGAGTAAGCACAATGGAGCCGTAAATAGATGGGTGCGCTATGCTTATCCACTTTGTCAGTCCTAAATCCAGACCATAATCTCATGACACAAATTGAATTACCCACAAATTTAAGCACACTCGGCGATTATGTGCGTTGGGCTGCAAGTCAGTTTTCTGCGGCCGGGTTGTATTATGGCCACGGCAACGATAATGCCTTGGATGAGGCCTACCATCTTATTACGGCAGCGTTGCATTTACCTCATGAGATTCCCATGTATATGATGGACGTACGGTTGACTGATGTTGAAATGCAGCGGCTACAAGAATTGCTGCGGTTACGTATCACACAGCGTATTCCAGTGCCCTATTTGCTCAATCGGGCTTGGTTTGCCGGACTGGAATTTTTTGTCGACGATCGTGTATTGATACCGCGTTCTCCAATCGCAGAGCTGATACAGTCTAATTTCGCCCCTTGGGTAGAATACGATACCGTGCATAATATACTTGATCTCTGCACCGGCGGTGCCTGTATCGCCATCGCGGTTGCAAAACAATTTCCCGATGCATTTTGTGTCGGCAGTGATAATTCCAGTGCAGCTTTAGAGGTCGCGCAAGCCAATGTGGAGAAGTATAAACTCGGCTCTCGATTGAAGCTCATCGAGTCTGATCTGTTTACACAAATACCCACGGACCGGCGTTTCGATATTATCGTCAGCAATCCACCGTATGTCGATGCCGTCTGTATGGACGAACTACCTGCTGAATATTTACACGAACCGCGTTTGGCTCTCGCGGCCGGTGAAGATGGACTCGATATGGTTAGATCTATTTTAAAGGATGCTGCGAACTATCTTTCACCGCAAGGAATACTGATTGTCGAGGTCGGAAACAGTCAGGCTGCTCTTGTAGACGCCTATCCCAATATACCGTTCTGCTGGCTGGATTTTGAACACGGTGGAGACGGCGTGTTTTTACTGAGTCGGGATCAATTGTTGTAGATTACTTACGTAAGAATTCCCCCCTAAAATATGTGCGCTTTTTTCCGGACTATTTAGTCGACTGTTATGTTATGGTATAAGGTATTTTTCAAGTCGGGCGCTCGGGGCTATTCATTGGTCATGGAAGGCCGCTGCAAGGAAACATCAAGGCGCAACAGCATCGAAATCTGTACAGACAAAATTACGTTGTACTCATTAGAAAAACGAGCTTGTTGCGTGTTTACCAGGGGGATGCAATGTATTTAAAAAAATCTATCTCATGGAACCTGATCGGGTTTCAATTTTTTCTATTGATACTATTACAGGCCTGTTCGGATCCGAAGGGCGACCCTGCTCCAGCACCGACAGAGGTAGTGAGCACGGCTAAGTCTTGTCAGACAGATCGTAGTTTTTTTGATAAATTTGTCGCGGACAATTACAGTGCGGTGAAGACTAGCGATGGCGGCAAGCTCTATGACAAATGGTGGGCGACACTCAGTAAAACTGCACCCACCATAGATCATCCGCTATGGGCGAGTCGGGCCAAGGATAGTAATGGCACAGCAATTAATGCTCGATCGGGCGGGGATTCCTGGCGCTGCAAGGAATGCCATGGATGGGACTACAAGGGCGCCAATGGCGCTTATAATACAAGCAACAGCCACTACACTAATTTCACCGGCATAAGCGCCGCGGTCAATGATACCAATAGTGATTTGTTTTGCAAGATTAGAGATGGTCTAGGCATCGATGTGCTACACAAGTTTAATCCGGACAATACCTCAGGCGCACTGACCGACTTGAGTGTACTTGCGCTCACCAAGTTTGTACGAGAAGGGCAAGTCGAAGTCAATGATTTCATTGATGCGACTACAGCAGTGGCGACGGGTGATGCAACCGCCGGGGAAATCGTCTTTACACAGGCGACACCCGCATCGTGCGCAAACGCGGGTTGTCACGGTGCAGAAGGCACTAACTTTAACCTCTCTTTAGGGGCGCTCTCCCTCGAAAATCCCTGGGAGGTATTACATAAAATTCGCTTTGGTCAACCGGGTGCATTCATGCCAGCCTTCAGCGAAACTATAAGTGAGATCGAAGTTAAAGATGTATTGGCATTTGCGCAGACCCTCAGCAGCACTATACCGGTACAGACCTGTAGTATCGCTAGCGCTGCATTTGTGAGTACTGGATTTGCCGCAGCAAATGCCGCACAAGGCGGTAGACTGTACGATAACTGGATCGCGGAATTGGGTGTCAGTGCACCGGCCGCTGATCACCCGCTGTGGGTGGGTAGGGCGACCAATATAGACGGAAGCTTTGCCAATAGTAGAAGCGGTGCTGATTCATGGCGATGTAAGGAGTGCCATGGCTGGGACTACAATGGCAAAGATGGCGCATATAATATAGCTAGCAGTCACTACACCGGTTTTTCGGGCGTTTTAAACGCCGTGAGTAAGACGCCTATTGAAGTATTTTGCCTCATTCGTGATGGCGAAGGTATAGATCCCGCGCATGGATTTACACCCGTGCTTACCGCCAACAAACTCAGCGATGAACATGTACTTGCAATGACCAAGTTTATCCTGGATGCCAATCAGATGGGCATGATAGATACCACGGCTATTATCCCTGCTTCGGGTACTGTTACTGGTGATGCGCTAGCGGGTGAAACGGTTTTTAAAAACATCGCAGGGTGTGGCAGTGTTGCTTGCCATGGACCTGAAGGCAGAAAAAATGGCGGGGGAAACTCCATCGGCCAACTGGCATTTGAAAATCCCTGGGAAGTCTTGCACAAATTGCGCAACGGACAAGCGGCCCTAGGTTCTCCCATGCCGAGTTTTGTTACTCGTTTGAGTGATCTACAAGCGCAAGATCTACTCGCTTTTGCACAAACCAATTTACCGCGTAGCACGGGCGCGGGGAACGGGGCGACCGCCTGCCGCGATGAAATGAATGCGCGCGGCATAGATACACTCTTGACTAACGTCACCCCATGGGATGGTGGTCAGCTTTATGACAAATGGTGGGCGATAAATGAAACGCCACCGTCGATTGACCACCCCCTGTGGGCCTTGCAGAATTTCAATACACGTAGCGGAAGTGCCACTTGGCGCTGCAAAGAATGCCATGGTTGGGATTACAAGGGAGATGCGGGTGCGTATAGTTCTGGCAACAGCCACTTTACCGGATTTACGGGCATCCTCGCCAGCGCCAGCAAAACGGCGGCCGATATATTTTGTGCGATTCGTGATGGCGAAGGCATAAACGT
>JBGMRO010000344.1:0-4944 GCA_048061555.1 Thiohalomonadales bacterium
CGTTTGTTTATCTCCTTACCAGGAAGCTATCCGGCCAAAAAGAAGCGTTTTACGCAGGCATCCTGTTTGCCGTTTATCCATCATTTATCCAGTATTCACTGGGAACACGAAGTGAGACAACATACATATTCCTTCTAATAGCATCCGTTTATCTTCTACTCCTGCTTGCAGAGCGAATGGAGAACAGCCAACCAACAACGCGTATCGCGATAGCACTCGGTGTTGTGCTCGCCTTGCCTGCACTGACTCGCTCAGTCGGTGTCGTAATGATACCTGTAGCGATAGTCTGGTTGGCCTGGCACGCCTACTGCGTAAAATATACTTTCAAGCCAGTGGCCATCGTCGTCGGCATAGTCATACTAACGCTCCTGCCGTGGATAACGGTTGTCTCAATGACTGAAGGGCGTTTCGTCCCATTATCTATCAGCGGGGACAAGGCGCTTGGGCTGTCGGATCATTGCTACGTCGGCCCTGCATGCGTCAAGCAAGAGGGTCATCCCGAACACCCGCTGGAAATCGAGCCCCCTGATCATACCAATTACACGGCGAATCGGGACTGGTCGAACTACCTAAAGTCACCGAAATTGACCGTAAATCCACCGTATTCATGGTCGCGGGTAGACTGGATCGATTGGTCGATACCCCCGGAAATGATCTGGAAAGATCCACTAAAATTCGCCACGACCGGACTTCAGCATTGGTGGGTGATGTGGGGTACAGACACACAAGCCGCCCGGCAGCTGTTACTTGTCGGGTACCCGCCTGCAAACCCGATCGTAGTTAGTGCTGTGCTTTTGTCCACATTAATTATGGAACTCACTCTTATAACGTTCGCCATATTGGGGATCTTGTATGCAGGAACAGGATTTCGGCGCAACGGGTTAGTTATTGCAATAGTGCTCGCTTTCATGGCAGTACACTTCTTACTGGCGATCGGATCAAAGTACAGCGTTCCACTGGAAGCATTGCTGCTACCCATTGCAGCACAGGGAATGACCCGATTGGGCGCCATCAGACCAGGCTCCTCCGGTTGGCCGCGACTGATAGTCGCCGGATCGACAATTGTCCTGGCATGGCTTGTCGTTCTAACCAGCAGCCAGACTATGTTTGGCAATACCGTAAAATCCCCCAGCTCGTACTATGCAGGCCTGGCCCGAAACCTGGAAGGCTACATCGATGGTTACCTGCCAACAACTGACCGCTTCCTGTTCAGAGTGTCCAGCAAACATTTTCCTTCCGAAATATCTATCTCTACGGCGAGTGAGGATTACGTATTTGAACCCGGCGGCTCACGCACTATGACATGGAAGCCCGGTGAAAAATCAATCATAAGTGTGGTCACAGCAGATCGTTTAGCGGAAGATCCCGTACGTCTGGTGGTTCAATCAAAGGACAGAAGTGGCGCTATACACAGCCATAATATCTTTCCGGGAAAGACAACATGGCAAAAATGGCAACCGATAAATTCAACAGGCATCGAATACCTGTGGGTTGGCGGAGCGAATTTCCCTATTGACGGGCTGCGGATTATGGCACTAAATGGCGACAAGCCAGTATTAGGCCCGGTCGACCTGGATAGCGATTAATCGTGCTGTCACATAGTTGGCGGCGATTTTTTCAACGCCAGTACGTAGTGTGCAGCCAACTTGCTAAATCGCCCATTCTCTAATCTTTGCTCTATTCTGGTCGCAACGGGGAACATCCACTTGGGAGTAAAGCTCGGTATAAATGTGAAAAACCGCACGCTGTCGACCTGGTCTCCAAAAACACTCGCCAAATACTTCGCCGGGATCCAGTTTTCACCACCAAATCTATCGATTTTTGCGGTCAACGGAAAAATATAATTCCAGAATAGCCTGAACAAGGGATTGATCAGGTTACTCTCACGAATCAACACTGTTCCACCGGGCTTTACCACCCGCAGCGCTTCCCGGATGGCTTTGAGTTGGTCGTCGCGAGAATAGATGTGATGCAATACACCGATCAGGGTTGCCAAATCGAACGCGTTGTCCTCAAAATCCAGGCTCAGCGCGTTCCCCACATGCATCTTGCCAGCCAATTCGGGATATCTCTTTAGGCCCTGCTCTATCAGCTCTTCCGAAGCATCGACACCGATGACCTCCGCCCCTTTGTCTTGGAGAAAGCGCGCGTTGGTCCCTTCTCCACAGCCGATATCAATGACGTCACGATCTCTGTCAAAATAGTGGCCGACCAGCCCCCACCATTTTTGAATCAAATGATCCCTGACGTGATCTGCAACCTCTTCATGGTAGGTCTGCGCAATATCGTTAAAATGGTTCCTGGATGTATCCGTCACAGTACACACTCAATAGTTTTTATCGTGATACAAAACAAATTTATTTCGTTAGCATTACCCAATAAATATCCAACTACCGTCTCTCAGTTGGTAAATTCCCCGGTCAGTCCCGACAACACCGGCAGCAAATTGAGCAGTAGTGCCATCTACGGCACTAGGAATAGCATTGAGTTGTAGAGGCAGAATCAGTCCAGGGACGCATTCTACGCCACGTGTACCGGCAGCGCCCAATGTTAAGCGTGCAGTATCAATATTGCTGCCTGGTCGTATACTTGGGTTATCGGTATTGAATCGAAACTCGACACCAGCTCTGCTATCCCCCTCATCAAATGTGATGCCATTCGGGTTTTTCTGGGAGATTCTTGCGCCACCATCGTTCACCCATAAGGCAGCTGGAATGATGACATCAGTATTAGCAGCAAAATCTGGTTTTAGATTAGCACAACCCAGGAAGAGGCGTTTTCCCACCATGCCCGAAGACAAATAACTGGTCGTGGCAGCGAACACAAACACTCCGATGTAAATATTATTGTCTGTTCCTTTCGAGTTTCCTCCGGCCCCTTCTTCAAAGATCGCTACTTCCAACTCTTCCAGATCTACTGTATTAAACACTATCCGTTTAGCATTTCTTAAATGCACACCCGTTATGCCGATTCCTGTTCCTGGCTGCCCCATTATTTCTACTCTGCTTAACAGAATGTCGTTTATTACGTTACCTGTACCATCAGGACCATGGAACTTGATGACGGTCGTATTATTTAACGCGAGCTTTATTGCAATGCTGGACAGGTGTGACTCGCCAAAATTCCAGGGCTTGGACACCTGATTGGTGTTCTGAAATATAATCCCATTGCCAGTAAAAGAGCTGTCGTTGAAAGGGCTAAACGCACTGCCCAGTAATATATTATCCAGAGCAGTAGTATTTGCCCCATCAACGTTAATACCCCAGGACAGGGTGTCCAGACCGGTGAGCTTCAAATTTTTTAAAGTAACGTAATTCTTTGTTATTTTGATTCCATCACCTGATGAAGTGCGCGGCATTCTCAGTCTTAGCGACTCGACACCACTAAATCTGCCTGAGACAGTAATTCCGACCTGAGAACCTGTTACATTTATGACAGTGGCATTTCTGCCAACACCTTTTAAGATGACGCTTTCTGGCACCGTAAGCGTGGTGGATGGACAAGTGAACATACCCCGGCCGACCAGCACTGTACCGCCACCAGCCGCATCTGCCTCCGCGAGAGCATAGGCAATAGTTCCTTCCACGGCAGGATCATCATGATTGAGCGAAGTATCCGTTACATAATGAACTAAAAAAAGATCTTCGAAATTGGCATTTGTCTTAACGAAGGCATCACGTAATGTGTCTCCATCTCCTCCGTTACCAGGCTCCGATCCTACATTTATAATTTTTCTGCTCATTATCTGTACTCACTCCATGTCTTTTTTTATTTGAACTGAGAGAGGTACCGCTTTTCCTCTCGATTAAACCTGCACTGCACCCCTATCCAGCTACCACGCCAGCTTGCATCAATGTATAGTGATGCATATTTTAACATAAAACCCTCTGGTTCAAAAAAGCCTCATCGCGATTCACAGGAATGGATCTGCCCCTTCGGCACAAACCATGGCAAGGTCAGACCCCCACACCTGCCCCCATAAGGGGCTTACTTATAACTGGTTGATAAAACGGATAATTTTTGAAGGGTTCCCCGATTATTTTTCGATGTATAATCCAGATGCCACAATCACAATGATCGACACACATAAATTTCCGGTACAGACCCTGTGGGCAGCTGGATAAAGCATGCCAAATCAGTCCATTCAGGAACGACTATAGTCGGAATATGAGCCCTATGATCAAGAACCCCGGCAGACGCTCTTTTATAAAAAAAAGCCTTTCCCTGTTATCAGCCCTGGCTCTTTCCGGGTGTGGCGGGGGATCTGGCTCCTCCAATACAGCCAATACAACCACTGCACCACCAACTGCACCACCAGTTGTGCTGCCATCCATCATTAGTCATCCTTCAGACCAATCGATTCTCACCGGTGAGAGCGCAACGTTCCAGGTGCTTGCCGAGGGACCACAGCCCTTTTCTTACCAGTGGCAACGTGATGGGGTGGGTATACTCGGGGCTACAAGTCCTTCCTACACGACCCCGTCATTGGCAGCGGGAGATGACGCCAGTTTTTCTGTAGCTGTAACTAACGATGTTGGAACGGTAACAAGTCTTGAGGCTCAACTTACGGTGGCCAAACCACCACTCACCATTGATTCAACAGCGACTACTGTGGACACTACACTGCTTACCGTTGACAACGTGTAAGGGTATCTCATAACTCCCTTTTTACTCAGCCGTTAGTTCAATCATCCAAAATAGTTCCCTGCATATCCAGGTAACCCTCCCTCAACAAAAAGAGATAGATATCCTGCGCCGCCTCCATGGGCGTCAGCCCCTCGGTCTGTACACGCATTTCCGGGTGTTCGGGAATCTCGTAAGGATCACTGATGCCGGTGAATTCGGGGATTTCGCCGCGCCGTGCCTTGGCATACAGACCTTTGCGGTCGCGGGCTTCACAGGCTTCCAGCGACGTCGCCACGTGGATTTCGATGAAGGCGCCGT
>JBGMRO010000345.1:0-1393 GCA_048061555.1 Thiohalomonadales bacterium
GTACTCTTGCGGAAGAAGACCATGGTAATCCAGGTACTGTTCTGTACGGCGGTAGCGGCGATCTGGAACTTGCGGCTCAAAGTATCTACGGTTCGGATAGCGAGGAAAACAAGGCAAAGCTACGTTATGGGTCCACCATGATAGTCAACATGAAAAAAGGTAAAGGTGAAGTATTTACCGCGGCCTCTGTTGAATGGGTGAACGGACTCAAGGATCGTAATCGATTCGTGGAAATAATCACCAAAAATGTGCTGGACCGATATATGAAATAAGCGGACTTTCCTAGAAAAATTAGTCACCTTATGCGAGTTCGAGATGACCCCTGATCGACTGAGCTTTCGAATGAATTCTAAACGATAATGCATCGTCGAGTCTTGTTGGTTAACGGTGAATTAAATTTGGAACGGTGATGTAAATTAAGTGTATTGAAGGAGAATAAGTAATTTTATGTGTATAGACATTAGCAGATTTGATATTAAATTGACAAGCTCGAAGATCGTCAGCTTATTAGTCTTGGTGGTAATTCTCAGCGCCAGCGCCGGTGATGTGTTTGCAAAAGAAGAAAAACCAGATAATAATGGCGCAGATAAGACCTCTGACAAAAAGATAGACGCATCGGACCCAACCAAGGTTTATACTTATGTCGGCGTCGGCCCGAAATATATCGATTATACCAATGGCGAAACAATGTTGGAACTGCGTGCTGCCGGTAATATTGGTTTATCAAAAAATGACATGATGTTTTTCGGCATCGGTTATGGCAAACACTCTGGCGACACAGTACCCGGTAGCGATACAGGAGTAACGAATATCCGTGGCAGGTGGTTTCACCTTTTCGACATGGACTATACGATAACGTCAGGTTATCGTGGCTGGGCCTCCCAAATAGACCTGCAAATAGCGGGTTCGTTGAAAGGTACGGATGGACAAAATACCTTATCCTTAGGCGGACTACCGGCCTTTGGGATCAGTAAAAAGTGGAGTGTTTTCCTACCGATGAGCCTGGTGAATGCGTGGGACAAGGAATTTAAGGTCCACAATGGTGTGGGTTTAAACGTATCACCCTTGCTGGTGTATGTGCCCGGTGACTGGTGGCAAGGCGCGGGTCTGCAGTTCTGGCCCAGTTACACACGTTTCGTATCTGGAGAGTTATCTGGCAGTGGTTCCGGGAATTTAGATGTCACCATTCTTGGCAAAATTACGCCTACAGTGACATGGACTGTCTTGCTGCAACAAAATTATGACAAAGATCTTAAAACCTACCGTCGTGACAGAGATTCTGGATTAAAGAACGACTGGAATGCATTTTTTAATATTACCACCTATCTTTAGTTTTAATGCAGACTCAGACTAGCGCTGTATGGTGGGCACTTTTTTATGCCCACCATAAACG
>JBGMRO010000345.1:1493-2564 GCA_048061555.1 Thiohalomonadales bacterium
CAAAAATAACTATTTATTATTCATGTTACTCACATTGATGAGTGTTTCTTCCTCGGTATCAGCCGTGCAAAGAGGAAATGTTGGGGCAATGCTGGATGAGATTGATGAAACGCTTTCTCAGGGCAAGAATTCCCATCTGGGACAAGGTCCTTTGGATCGCTGGTCGGAAGAATTAAACGCCAACAGAAAACGCTGGGATAAAGACTATGGAATTCGGTTTAGTCTAGAGTATGCGCCTATTTACCATTATGGTACTCAGGATGGCCCTGACAATAAAAGCCTCAATCAAGGCCTGGATTTCTATCTACGCTGGGAAAATGCCATGCAACTCGATGGCTATAGTGGCTCATTGGATCTCTTGATGATTCATCGTAAGGATGATTTACTTTCGACAAATACTCAGCAATTTAATGATTCTCGCAACAGTGTCACTTCACCTAACGATGCAAATGTTGAGGGAACATTCAATGCCTTGGCGAATTTGAGCTGGGAATCGTTACTGCTGAATGAGCAGCTCGATATTACGCTGGGTCAATTTTATATACCGGGTATGTTCGATGAGAATGACATTCTTGGTAATGACCGCAGTTCGTTTATGGCTGGACCGTTATCAAACAATCCGGCCCGTGTTATACCCGATTCAGAAATCGGAATGGGCATGGGTGTCTGGTACAGTCCGCATGGAAGTTTTACGCTGGGTGCGGCTATCACACAAGCCGAAGCCGATGGTAAAAATCTGAATTTTGATAAATTCAATGGCAACTGGACGTATATGGCAGCGTTTGATTGGTCACCTAAAATATCCAACTGGGGACAGGGTAACTATCGGTTTACTTACTCTACCATTGATGCCACTGGAGCCGCCGGTGATGCTCAATCATCCAGTAGAGGATTTAATATTAGTATTGACCAGGAACTCGGTTCGACATTAGCGTTTGCATTACGTTATGCTGATAACGATGGCAAACGCCAGGACATCGAGAAACTATTGAGTGCCGCAATCGTATTTAAACAGGTGCTCGGTTATCAGCAAGATGAATTAGGATTTGCCAGTTTCTGGATTGATCCGGC
>JBGMRO010000345.1:2664-4943 GCA_048061555.1 Thiohalomonadales bacterium
ATA
Source organism: Thiohalomonadales bacterium (assembly GCA_048061555.1). Classification (GTDB taxonomy): domain Bacteria; phylum Pseudomonadota; class Gammaproteobacteria; order SZUA-152; family SZUA-152; genus JBGMRO01. Next base: position 2,668 of record JBGMRO010000345.1, read on the forward strand.
TCGGCGCTTTAGGCGTAACTACCTTGAAATCCGTCGAACTATGAAAATTGGAGATATACATGAAACGACATTGGCTAATCGGATTATTGTTTTTTCTCGCACCACTTCAGGTGACTGCGGAAGTGCAACGTTCTGTCGACGAGCAAGGTAATGTCACTTTCTCTGACAGACCTGTAGAAGGTAGCGTCAAGTCTGAGAGCATAAGCATTAATGCACCGGCACCTTCTTCCGACAGCGTCGCTGAAAGCCTAAAAGAATCACAGGCGACTATTGACAGAGCCAATCAGGTTCAACAGCAACAGGATTCTGCTAGCCAGGCTAAAGCGCAGCAAAGCAAGTCCAATGCTCAGAGTGTTGAAAGTGCTAGCGCTCAACTGGAATCAGCAAAAATCGTCGGTGAAGGTGATCGTCTGGGTAATGCAGGTGGCGGCTCACGCCTAACCCCGGAGTACCAGAATCGGGTAAAGGCCGCAGAAGAAAATCTCCAGCGGGCACAGGAGTCGGCTAAGTAATAACCATGTTTAACCCTGCTAGCGTACAACTACCCTATACCCGCCACACAAGGATCCAATGAAAATGGCAGCAATTAAAACATTTTTCGTATATCTTGCTACTGGCATGCTGGTATTCAATCTTCTTGGTTGTGACGGAAAACCGCCTGAACAACGGGCGGTAAACGATACCGACAAGGTGCAAACGTCTGAGGTACAAATCTATGCCAATGGTGATATTCTCACCATGAACCCAAAACAACCGAACGCTTCAGCGATGGCTGTCAAAGACGGCAAGATCTTAGTGGTTGGTGATTTGCAGACGGTCAAAAAAGCCGTTGGCGACAGTTATGAGTATTACGACCTGGGGGGGCACACCATGGTGCCAGGGTTCATTGAAACCCATGATCATATGATGCAGCACGGCGCAACGATGCAAATGTCGGACATCACCCCATTCACTCATGCTAGCTTGAAACAAGCATTACAAACGTTAAAAACACTGCGGCCAGATAAGAATGGCTGGATCAAAGCCTGGGCCGTGGATCAAACACTTTATAAAGAAAAACGTGGACCCACGATACAGGAACTTGACGAATTATTTCCCGATACACCGGTGCTTCTCTGGCATCTGAGTGGTCATGGCGCCTATGCGAATAGCAAGGCGTTGCAAGTCGCTGGTATAACAAAAGACACTCCGTCGCCTAAAGGCGGTGAGTTCGTAAAGGATAAGAACGGGGAATTTACCGGCTACCTCAAAGGTATGTCGGCCTGGTTAGCGGTCTCATCTATTCCGCCCGTGTCACTTGATGTGATTGTTGATTCAGCTAAGTTCCGTGCCAGGAAGGGGTTCACCACGGTATCGGAACTTGCACTTATGCACGGCAACATGCTGAAGCTACTCGAAGAAGCCACCCGCGAGAATGGGTTTCCGGTAAGGATCATGGGTGGCTTGTTTGTCACTATGCCTGGATTTGAAGAGACCGCTAAACAAGCACGCAACTTTGAAACCGATTTGTTTAAAGTTATGTTTGTTAAAACATGGACCGACGGTTCCACGCAAGGTGGCACCGGTTTTTTTACTGAACCTTACTATAAAGCTGACTACGATACTAAAAAGGGCGCGCGTGGTAGCCAGGAAGATTTCAATCAACAAGTGACAACAATGTTGGAACTGGGTTTTGCGCCCGCTATTCACGCCAATGGCGATGGCGCTATGGATCTGGCCTTGAACGCCATTGAATATGCCCGAAATAAGACAGGCAACAAAACTATCCGACCCCATTTGATCCACTGCCAGTATGTTCGTCCGGATCAATTCGATCGCATCAGTAAAATGGGTAACATCGGTATGACGTTTATGACCTCTCATGTTTTTTACTGGGGCGATATGCACCGCGATGTATTAATCGGGCCACAAAGAGCAGCTAAGATCAGCGACTTAAAGTCCGCTGTCGAGAAAGGTATCCCCTATGCAATTCATAATGACGCACCCGTCACGCCACCCGACGCACTGCATTCAATGTGGGTGGCTGTTAATAGGTTAACCTCATCAGGCAAAGTGCTGGGGCCGGAACAGCGCATTACTGCGGAGCAGGCCCTGGCCGCCTATACCCGTGAAGCGGCGATTGTATTCGGTATGGAAGATGAAATCGGAACACTGGAAACCGGTAAATATGCAGATTTTGTGGTATTGGCTGAAAACCCTTTGCAGGTCGATGTCGATCATATCAAGGACATTAAAATTATAGCAACGGTAATGGGTGGCCAGGTGACGCATTTGGT
>JBGMRO010000346.1:0-4931 GCA_048061555.1 Thiohalomonadales bacterium
ATACCGCAAGTAAGCAATATACTCGCCACGGTACAACATGACTTTGTTACGGGTGCAAGTGGCACTGGCAGCACGGTTCCCAAGCGAGCAGCAGGCACTATAATCCCGAAGGCCAGTGGTGCCGACGTCGACCAGTTCTTTCTCACGTTTGAAGATTTGGGTGGAAGCTACGCCCGAACAGACCCATCGACGCCAAGCACATTCCCTCCAATCTTACAGACCTATCAAACCGGCGGTGCGGATTTTAACTATGCATTACGTAATTTTGATGAGGTTTATGCGACTATGGCCGAAATTACGGGTATTGATCCGGTCGCCACCGCTGCAGTTGGTGTTGATGGCGCTGGTTCCGCGACGAACATTGCGGGAATTTTTGGCGTAATTAAAACCTCTTTGCCCGTTACGGAAGATGCCGCGACTTTTGTTGCGGCTCAAGAGGTGGCTATAACGAGACTGGCCTTTGAGTTTTGTAGTGCCTTGGTTGACGATACCACCACGGGTGCCCGAACTACATTTTTTGGTAGTACGTTCCTTTTTAGCGGCACCATGGCCACAGCTTTTGATCTTGCGGGCCAAAATATCATTGCCAATGCATTGGCCGATAATGTGGTCGGCACCGGAATCGGAAATCAACCCACGAAGGCTACTATTGTGGATATGCTGCTAACCAGAGTCGATGATCCGCTGACGGGCGAAGATCCTACTGACGTGAACTCAACCAACGTCATAGACGAGACCGCTTTGTTCGTTCGATTGAACAATGAATGTCAGACGATCGGTGGCGCTGATTGTAGCAGTAATATTAGAGTTAAACAGGTAGTCAAATCAATGTGCATGGCCGTTCTCGGTAGTGCCGCTATGTTAATTCAGTGATAGGTAGGAATATACAATGATCAGAAAACCAAAAAATAAGTCTCTATCCGTTGATCAACCGTTGCTGCATGAAAATCATAAGCGGCCAGTGACTCGACGGGAATTTCTTGGCGCAGGCCTTATTGCAGGTAGCGCGACAGTACTAGTACCAAGCTTTTTAAGTCTAATGGCGACATCAGAAGTGCAGGCTGCCAGCCCCAGTATTTGCGGCACAACCGTTAGAGGGGCGGGTAAGATCCCCTTTATATGCTTTGATTTAGGTGGTGGGGCAAATATGACGGGATCGCATGTTTTAGTCGGCGGGACCGGTGGGCAACTCGATCCTCTTTCAACGGCAGGATACAATAAATTGGGATTGCCTGATGCGATGATACCTGGGCAAGTTGATCCGCTAGGCGGTAATTTTATAAATTCCGAGTTTGGTTTAGCGATGCATTCGGACAGTGCTTTCCTACGTGGCATGTTATCTCGTACGAGTCTTGCAGCTCGCGCCTTGTGCAATGGCGCAGTTATCCCCAATCGATCAGATAATGACACCGGTAATAATCCGCATAATCCGATGTATCTAATTGCCAAAGCAGGGGCTGGTGGCGTCGGCGCTCGCGGTGACCTGATGTCACTAATTGGTACTCGTGCTTCTGATTCTGGTGGTCGCTCGCTATCTGGCGATTTCTTAATAGATACAGAAATTCGACCTACAAAAATAGATCGTCCTAGCGATGCTACCGGGCTTGTAGATACTGGTGGAATTGTTGATCAACTGGGGCTTTCACAGAAAGAAGTTAAAGCCATTATGGAAACAATGGGACATATTAGTGGCGATAAAATCAATAATCAATCCGTCATTAATGACCAAAAGCTAAAGGACTTGCTACATTGCGGATATATTAAAGCAAGTTATCTGGTTTCCACGTACGGGCCCGATACGTTTGATCCGCTCGCAAGTGACATTACGGGTGGTACACCTCGCGCGGCGGCTATAACCAATCTAACCCCACGGGACCAGATAACACCATTAGATGCAAGCAACCCTATTATTACCGCGAGTGAAATTAACGGAAACGGGACGTTACGCAAAACGGCTTCTGTAATGAAAATGGTTATTCCAGGAAGTGCTGGTGCAGGTACCATCGAACTTGGTGGATATGATTACCATAACGGAACTCGTGCCACAGGTGAGAAGCGTGATTTTGCGGCTGGCGAAGCGATGGGTGCATGCATAGAATATGCGCATAGAACGGGAAAGCCACTTATGTTGTATGTGTTTACTGACGGATCATTAGCGAGTAATGGAAATATCGATAACTCTCCTGATGGGCGTGGTAAAGGTGAATGGTCAGGTGACAATTCTTCTACCTCAGCATCATATTTTATTGTCTATGACCCTGTTGCTAAGCCGATATTAAAACAGGACGCGATCGCAGCCGAGAGGCATCAACAATTAGGTTACATGAGATCCAGTGGCTCTGTTGAAACCAATGGAACTACGCCGGGTGCCAATAATGTGAATCTATTGGCGCAGATGGTTGCGTTGAACTACATGGCCTTACATGGAGAGCAAGCTGCAATGGCTAGCACTTTTTGGAATGGGCATGGTTTAGGTGATGCAAGTAATTTTGATTCTCTTATAGCGTTTGAAAAAATTGGTTCAATTGGCAGCGGCGGTATAATGACTTAATTCAAAACGGTTTGTCGACTGTGATTACTATCCGGTACTATGCGAGCATTTAATTGCATAGTACCTGTTTGCATATAAGCTCAGAAAATTATCGTATGGTTTAATCCACGTAAAAATTTTATTGCCTTAGTTGCCAATTGAAAATTTTGGTTTCCTGCGCCACTTAAAATGTTTTTATTTAACAATACTTTAAGTGGTTTTAATGCCTGCAAATTAGGTTTGTACGTGATGCAATTTTTAGTCATAACGATTGACCCAAAGAACTGGAGTATTTGACTCTCCATACTGGCGCCAAATTACAGTAAATTTGTCAACGCCATCAGTGACCGGAAATGGGGAGGGTTTATAGTAAGACGGCTGGTCATATTTTGGTAAGCGCAGCGTACTAGACAATATGTCATTTATTTTGTCTGACTCGATAATTTTTCCGGCTATAATACCCGTCTCGTTTGTCCACCAAGAGCTTCTCACAGCATTGTACCTATTGGCGTAGAGATTCAGTAGGCTACCATCGTGTTGGATCCAGGTTACCAATATATTACCCATGCCATCGACTGCAAAATTATGATCGCCAACATCACCTTCGTTATTATTTTCTAATAGTATGTTGGAGGGGACGCCAGGAGTATCAAATTCCCAAGAATCCGTTACGCGGTCGTATTTAGTATAATGTAAATTTATATTGCGGGCTGGAGACTTCGCTGTCCAAAGTAAATGTATATTTCCCAGGGTGTCGATCTCGGAGCGTAATGTATTAATATTATTCTCGGATATATCATTTGTGATTGTTGTTCCCTCCAAAGAGCCTGCTGCGTTTTTTTGCCAGCCCGTGCTCTTATTGTAGCGAGTGGCTCGGAATATTGGTTGAGAAAATTTAGGAGATCCGGCTGACCATACAACAGTTACAGTACCGAAGCCATCAGACTTTAAGAGTCTAATCCCTGCTGGTACGAATTCCGATGTGTCGATGGAATGTGTCAGTATCTGGCCACTTGCGTTAAAAGACCAACCCGTCGTTACATCTGATTCTGCTGCCATTATCTGGTTTGCCTGTCGCCATACAGCGATGGTTTTTCCGTTATTGGTCGATTCTAGACCAAGGTCGAAAATTCTATCCTGGCTATTTTTTAATAGCGGTGAAATAAATAGTGTGTACTTTAGGGTTAGGCGCCACCCGCCACCTATGATTGAATATTGCACTGTTTGAATTTTGTACTGTAATGGAATGGCCGAGCTATCGACCTCAATCCAGGCTACTGTGATGTTCCCTAGGTGGTCCATGACATACTTTGGGTTGCTTATTCGAATGTTTTTTGCAGTTGTTGGTTTAGATAATTTTGATAACTGGCGATTTATCCACCTTCCGTTTTTTTTCTTATACTGAGAGACATAAATATTCCAATTGTTATACCAAAAAAGTGCTATTTCACCATTGTCTCCGGTTAGTACTTTTTCTATCACACCAAGACCACTATTATTATTATAAATAATTTTCGGCGTGGCTTTAATTGCAGTAGTTTGATTATTCCATTTCTTCGTAAGCGCATCCCAGCGTTGACTTAACACTTCGGTGCCGCGCATGAATATTAGGGTCACATTCCCTAACAGATCTACCGATATCCCAAACTCTGTATATTTTTCTGAGGGATATTTTATAGAATAAATTGGTTTGCCATACTCAATATCTGAACCTAATAGAACCGCCAAAGGTTCGCCTTCTGTGTCAGTCTTCCATCCCTTTGTAATGTCAAAATGAGTTGCCCATAATTCAATAGTTGAAAGATTTGTATCGAGTTCATACCACGCCAGCGTAATATTGCCCGTTTCATCAACTACTGATTTGATGTCAAATATAACTCCAGTACTATAGGCGGCAAATGGAGAGATGCGTTTGCCGGTAAGTTCACCACTTTGTTTTTTAGTCCAACCCGTTTTAATACTGTATCGGTTGCTCCAAATTGATGATCCGTATTGTGAATAGGAACCAGTTCTAGCTTGCCGCCAAAATACGCTAATATTACCGGACGAATCTTTTATCTGTTGGTATTGCGTGGTCTTTGGGTATCTGACTTTATCTCCATTGAAAAGTGAGTGCCCATTTACGATGCGCACTCCCGGATCTGAAATGGCGAGCGCTTTACTAGAGTTAATGTCTCCAGCTTTAGTGTCAATTTTCCAAGTAGTACTGATCCGATCGCTCGAGCTAGTACTATTAATGTTGAATTCTACAATAATCTCTGAATTTAATGGTAGGGATTTTGTTGGGCTATATAGAACCGAAGTTCGTTTTTGGTTAACAATCAGCCTCCCTTCAGGTACAAACCCAGCTGAGGTTTTAAGAGTGATGTTGCTTGAAGCAACATCAAAATCACTAGTGAGG
>JBGMRO010000347.1:0-4905 GCA_048061555.1 Thiohalomonadales bacterium
ATCTCTGCTGATACGATATTTTCGCTTTCAGCCGCCGCAGGTGTGTGTGATGCCAACAGCTTGCCGGCGTCCTTAGTTGGCGTCCGTGCAGCCTTAGCACCGCTTGTTTTACTGCTATTTTCTTCGATATTTTCAGAGATCAAATCTAGCATGTCTGTATTCGAGCCTGTTTTAGCAGTGTGCCTAATTTCTTTTTTCGAACCGTTAGTTTTAGTGGTGTCAATACTGGCTACAACGACCGCAGTTGTGTCCGCAGGGCTTAACTTAGGCCTCTCTTTCGCCTTAGATTTTTTTACCAACAACATTTGTCCGGGGTAGATAGGTTTGCGACGATTTAGATTATTTAGGGCCAATAGCTGTTTTTGTTCAATCCCAAAGCGCTTTGCGATTTTAAAAATATTGTCTCCGCGCCTGACCTTGTAATAACCTTTTTTATTCAGTTTATGTTTTCTTGTTGTTTTTGAGGTTTTTTTGTTGTTCGCCATTGCGAGCTGTGTAGAGGACGCATAGTGTTTTCCCGTTTGAGGAAGTCGCAGAACCTGACCTACTCGAATTCGATTGCGCCGTCGAATATTGTTGATAGCGGCGATATCTTTTACACGAACGCCATAGCGGGCGGCTATAGTCGATAGCGTCTGACCCCTTCTAACTCGGTGATAGGAGTCGGGTTTTTGTTTGCTGAAACGTTCGTTTTTGGCGACTCGTAATAGTGCTTTGTGGGGTTTAGAGGTCGTGCTACCGGCGGATATGCGCAGCGCATATCCCTTGGGTACATATTTAGTATTATTCCATACGGCCGGCCTTAAGGCCGGGTTCTTGCGTTTTAGTTCTTTTTTTGAAATGCCCAGTGCCTTGCTAAGTGTTTTAATAGGCATGAACGAGGGCACAGTAACAATAATATCTTTGACTATAGGGTTTACGGTTACGGGACCAAAATATTTTTCATAATCATCTTGAATGTCATTGACTGCAAGAAAAGCGGTATAAAAATTTCTTGAGGCAAATTTGAATGACCGGCTTTTGTAGCGTTTGATAATCTTGTCTATGTCTTTGCTGCCGACTTGTCTGGTGGCGTTGCGCATCCCACCAGCACCGTGATTGTAGGCGGTGATTGCTAGCGGCCAAGTACCCGTAACCGCATAGTTATTTTCCAGTAATTGAGCTGCGGCGATAGATGCCTTGAAGGGATCCATACGCTCATCTATGACATGATCAACTCGCATAAAGCGTCGCCCGGTGGAGCGGGTAAATTGCCATAAACCGGCTGCACCGACACTCGAATAGGCTTTTGGGTTGAATGAAGACTCGACATGCGGTAGCGCGGCGATTTCTGTTGGTAGCCCCATTTTGTTGAGATTGTCTAGGATATGAGTACGCCATGCCCCTGATCTTTTCAAACCAGCCAAGAACTTGTTTGATTGGCCTAGTTGAAAACGCAATCTTTTTTTGGCCCGACGCAGGGTTGCATTACTGACACCTTTCGGCCACAGATTTAAGACACGCTTCTCTTCTTTGCTTAAACCCTTGCGTTTTCCCCTGGCGAGTGCGGATAAGATTTGCTTATAGCGTTTTTTTACCGCTTTGATTTTCTTGCGATTCTGCTTTCGGGTGTGTTTTTTAGATAAGGTAAGTTTTTCATAAATAATGTCGAGGTTCCAATCGTCGTGAATGTAACCCGATTTTGTATCCGCCTCAGTAAACACCTTTACCCAAAATTTGACCGCCGGGTCTATGCCGGCGGGTCTGGGGAATAGCTTTGGATCTGCACCCGCGTGAACTTGATTCAATCCTGCCACTAAGGACACAAAGAACACAAATGTGGTTAGGCGGGGCATCATTTGCCTGAAGAAGGATATTGCGACATCATTTGATAATTGGGTCATTTCTAAGTTTACTTTGTAGTCATGGGGTTAGAAATATGATGTTTATTCATCACGATTTGTAATAGATTAATTTATGGTTTTTATCGATTTTTGCACTAGCTAATATATCGACAGCTATGCTGAAAACTAAACGAAATTTTCTACTAAGCCACGTCTATCATTATTAAAAATATGAGTAAAATAAATAGTTTAACCTAGTTTTGAACTCATTTAACCCTAAACTTGTGATAAATATAAGCTTTGCCACCACAATTATAATTTGAAGTACTATTTTCATAATTCGGAAAATGATACAGTGTCGGATTACGTAAGGTAATTAGAAGGCATTACGCTACATTATCAATAAAAGATAGGTTTTGGTCGCAAAAGTTCCAAATATTAATAAAGTAATATAAGAATAGTGATAACAGGGGTGAAGTGATATCAAATTTTATGTTTTAGACCTAATGTGAATACCTTAAGCATTATAGATCTGATTTGAATGTACTTCAGTTTTTTGCACTTTTTACCAATTTTCCGATTTGACAATATTAGTATCCGAGACAATGCAAAAGTAATTGTCTTTCTAGTGAATTATTGTGCGTAATTTATATGGGCTGTACACAAATTAAGCATTTTCTAGACCGAAACTGCAAAAATTACGGTTAATAATACCCAAAATTGGAAATAGCGGTATGGGATCACTGAATCTACAAATAATAGAGTATATACCGGCGATGCGGCGTTATGCGTCAGTCGTGGTGCTTAATAAATTAGTTGCCGACCAATTGTTAAAAGATGTCTTAGAGGAGTCTATCCATCAATTTAGCAAGAAGAACCTAAAGGGTCTTAAACTAAAACTCTTTCACCTCTTGGTTTCGAAGCTAACAGCGAAGAGTTTTGATAATAATGGCGTCCGTGACTTAACGGCTGCGGCATTACATGAATTACTAGGAGAGAATACACGGCATGACATTGATGCACAGGGGCTTGTTGCTGGGCTATCTCATTTAAACCAACAAGAACGAGAGGTCTTGATCCTCGCTGGATTGGAGGGTTTTCGTTACGTAGATATTGGTGAGATGTTAGACGTTTCGCTAGCCACCGTAATGAGTCGTCTGCATAGCGCCAGGGAAAAGATGCGCGACACTTTATTTGGCTCAAATTTTACCGTCGGGTTGGATTATGTCTAATAAAAAACCCATGTCAGATGCACATATACACGCCTTTGTTGATAAGCAATTAAAACGGGAACGAGAAGAGAGGCTTCAAGAGTTAGTCGCAGCTTGGCCAGAAAAGTTTGAACAAATTCAAGAATATCAACTTATCAATCAACGGTTATTGGAAGGTTTAGCCGACGTTTATGATCAGGCGATCCCGGATTGGATTACACAGACGTTGCAAGGTGGGAAATTACCGGCCCGATCTTTGCCCGCTAGCCCCGTTAAAGAAGTGCAGGAGCATTTGAATGAGGCAAACAAAAAAAATTTAAAAAAACCGACCAATCCAGCGCCCCCCCCAAATCAAGTACCCCGTAAGCCAACCGCATTAAAACCACCGTTAGCCGATAAAAGTCGTCGTGCTGACGCAAATCAGAGTAAAAATAACGAGACAAAAGGTGATGTTAAATCGGCAGCAGTAGAAATCCTCGTAGAGCCTGATGTCAACGAAACGGCGGAGATTCGAGAGCTAGATATCGACTTGCCGCGACATTTTCGATTTACTGCGTTTAGTGACTTATTTTCTAATGGCGTTACCCGTCTAAAAAAAATAGCAAGTGGTAATATGAAGGTCGTCGCTTCACTGGTTGTCGGGGTGATCGTGGGTTGGACGACACACAACGTCGTTAACGCTTATACGCGCAACAATTCTCCAGAAGTGGCTCAGAGTGCCATTGATGCACATATATTCTATGCCGCTGAATCCGAGCACGCTGTTGAAGTCAGTGCAAAACACAAAAAGCATTTACGCGACTGGATAAAATTCAACCTTAAGACTGCGCTGGAACCCGTGAATTTAAAAAAATTCGGTTTTGATTTGATGGGGGGGCGGATATTACCATTGAAGGGTAAGTTGGCCGGCCAATATATGTATTCAAATAGTAGCGACGAGTTACGCTTAACGATATATATGAGTGCATATCTGCAAGATACGAGTGGTACCCAACTCAAGTGTGAAATTGTCGATAAATCGGACGATTTACCCTTGTCTGCGTGTGGATGGCGAAAAGAAAAAATTGTCTACTACGTGATTAGCAACTTATCCATAGAGAAAATGCAAGAAATTTCACTACGTGTTAAATCACTCATGCCAAAGAAAAAAAAGGCGTAGCCTTTTTTACGAATTACGAATTACATACCTATTGTATGTAGTAAAATTCCATTTCGATACCAGCAATGCTAACAACATCTCGCTCTTTAATTTTCATCGCGACCGGGCCGATAACTTCACCATTGAGTAATGGCACATCCGTTGAACGACGATTGTCTACCGCTTTTATTCCTACCACCGTATAACCATTCGGGCCGCGATTGATCATGGCTAGTTTTTTCCCTTGATAACCTATCGTGCTAAAAGGTTTGCGCATTTCGATGCAGGATGTCCCTCCGACATCATTGACTTTCCGTAGACCACCCAGTAATTGGCCTCGAAGCTGTGATGCTTTTGCATTTTCCTCCCATTCGGGCAGAACAATTTGCGTTTCGTCCAGTTCTGCTTTTACAAACATGGTCGGTTCATATGTTTCTTTTTCATCACTCATATAGGTAAACAAGTGATGACCTATTTGCACGACATTGCCGTGTTGTAGAGGAATTTTTGAAATATGATTGCCGTTAACTAAAGTACCGTTCGTGCTACCTAGGTCTTCTACAAAAGTCGCACCATTGCTATTTGCGATCATAGCGTGGCGGCCACTAATGGTAAGATCGTTAAGCTGAATATCGTTTTCGTGTTTTCGGCCGATACTCAAACTGTTATTATCCAGTATGTATTCCTTGATGATTTCGCCATCAAGCGTGAGTATAAGTTTACTCGCCATAGT
>JBGMRO010000348.1:0-4899 GCA_048061555.1 Thiohalomonadales bacterium
TTCTGTGTGAAAACGTGAAGACCTATCACTCTGAAACCGGCTTTGTGGGTGGTTTAGTCGCACTGAACTCGGGCAATATCTCCAACGAGGGAAGTACGGTCGGTAAGGCCGTAGAAAGCGAATTTAAGGGCAAAGAAGCCTTGATTATTACCTTCTGGGACAGCTTTATCGATCACGAGGAGTCCCACAAGAGCGAGACGTTTCAGCCCTTGTTTGAAGCAGTATTGGAACTCTGTGAAAACGGCAACGAAGAGATCGCCTACGACATGTTGTGGTCTGGCGCGGCCTATAGCCCAGAGCAGGCCCAGGCCGCTCGCGATGCCAAAGAAAAATTTGCCAGTAACGGTTAGTTAGGTTAATACCCCCGCAAGTATCCCTTGCATTTGGACAGGTGGTCTCCCCCCACCTGTCCTTTTTTTGTCCAAATTACGCTAGCTCAGCATGGTACAAAATAAAAATCCTAGACCCCACAACCAAGTACGTATCATTGCGGGTAAGTGGCGCGGCAGAAAGCTTTCTTTTTCACCCATTCAAGACCTCAGACCGACACCAGACCGGGTCAGAGAGACCCTATTTAATTGGTTACAGTTTGATCTTGTAGGAAAACGTTGCCTGGATCTGTTCGCAGGCAGTGGCGTACTGGGTTTTGAGGCCGCTTCACGAGGGGCGACAACAGTAAGCTTGCTAGAATCACACCCCACCGCCGTGCGGCAATTGCAACAAAACGTGGCGCTACTCAAGGCGGATAATATCGAGATTATTGCACAAGATGCGATTAAATTTCTACAGCACACCGACGCACAATCCTACGATGTTATTTTTCTCGATCCTCCGTATAAATTAAAACTATTGCAGGCATGTATCGCCCAGATTGAAGAGAAACGGTGTCTTGCAGAGCGCGGCATACTGTACTTTGAACAAGCCACTACAGGGCCAGGCATAGATCTATCGACAGCGTGGACGATCACCCATAAAAAATCAGCAGGACAGGTGTGTTATTGTCTAGCGACATTTTCTAGCGTGGCGAACTAATGGTATTCAATAAGAATGTTTTGCGAATCTGTTCTGAAATGTGTATAAAAACCTATGCAGACGACCACTGTCATATACCCAGGAACATTTGACCCGATAACTAAAGGGCATATCGATTTAATCGATAGGGCGAGCAAGTTATTTGAACACATCCTTGTTGCGATTGCGCCTAACCCGAGCAAGACTCCCCTGTTTAGCCTAGAAAAACGTATCGGCATGGCAAAAGAAGTCTTAGTGGATATCAAACAAGCCGAGGTAGTGCCGTTGCAAGGACTCTTAGTGGATTTCGCCATGCGGCATAACGCTGCGGCCATAATGCGCGGCCTGCGAGCAGTATCCGATTTTGAATACGAATTTCAACTCGCTAGCATGAATAGGAAGCTGGCTCCCACCATCGAGACCCTGTTTTTGACTCCGGCTGAACATTTCGCCTATATTTCTTCTAGCCTAGTCAAAGAGATAGCGGCTTTGGGTGGCGATATTTCTCCATTTGTGCCTGATAGGGTCAAAGATGAATTGGCCCGTCGTTTGAAGTAAAATATGGGCATGAGGACAGACTAAGGGCCGCTAATTCATAGTAAATTAGTCGGGTAAAAGCTATTTTATTAATAGCGATTGGGTTAAAATCGATACCACGCAGTGCTATGTGGTTATTTCGACTACAAATCACTGTTCTTTTTAACTCAAGTTTCAAAGTTCAAGAGCTTTACAATGCTGATCATGGGTGGATGCGCTTCGCTTATCCATCAAATTGCAGCGTAGTACGGCATTAACGAACCACTGAACTCCGCAACTGGAGTTTTTAAAATCATTCTTTCTCTATAAATGTACTAGGTAGTGTAATTAGTATGGCATTGATTATAACCGACGAATGCATCAATTGTGATGTCTGTGAGCCCGAATGTCCGAATGGGGCAATTACCCAGGGTGAAGACATCTATATCATCGACCCAGCATTATGTACTGAATGTGTAGGTCACTATGACACCTCTCAATGTGTCGATGTCTGTCCTGTAGACTGCATTCCGTTAGATCCCGAACACGAAGAAACGCAGGACCAATTATTAGAAAAGTACAATAAATTAATGGCGCAGACCGCCTAAATATCACTATTTTTTCAGAGACAATGGCCAATTTCAAATCCAATTATCTATTCAGAAAAATTTTTTTAGTCATTCTCTTAATAATATTCCTCTTTTCGCCCTTTAATCCGAGCCTAGCGAGTCAGTTTCCACAGGCGGCCATTGCCTCGGCACACCCTCTCGCAACCGAAACCGGTCATCAAATCTTGGCCGCTGGCGGTAATGCGTTTGATGCCGCAATCGCAATTACAGCCTCGTTAGCCGTGTTAGAACCCATGAGTTCTGGCCTCGGTGGTGGCGCCTTCTGGTTACTACATCGGCAGGATGGCCATGAAATCATGCTCGACGGACGTGAAAAGGCCCCCCTCGCGGCCTCTCGGGATATGTATCTCGACGCCAAGGGAAACGTGATCCCAGACCTATCCATCAGCGGACCGCTCGCGGCCGCCATTCCCGGCATACCGGCCGGTATCGTCTATATCGCCAAGCATTACGGCAAACTGCCATTGCAGATCAGTCTAGCAGCGGCCATAAAACAAGCGCAGGAGGGTTTTAAGGTAGACAAACGCTATCAACGCATGGCCAAATTTAGACTCAAGGCTCTGCAAAGCTCTCCGGCCGCAGCGGCAATATTCTTAAAAAATAATGAAGTGCCGCCCATTGATCACGTTATCGTGCAAGACGACCTGGCCGATACGCTACAGCAGATCGCCCTACACGGCAGCGCAGGCTTTTATCAAGGCGAAATTGCCAAAAAAATGGTCGAAGGTGTGCGGGCCGCAGGTGGTATTTGGAGCGCTCGTGACTTGAGTAGTTATCAGGTGAAGGCACGCACGCCTATTCAGGGGGAATATCGAGGAATTCGCATCAGTACCGCTGCACCGCCCTCCTCTGGCGGCATCGCCCTGCTAACCATTTTAAATATCTTGGCCGAATACCCGTTAGAAGACATGGACGCAGGCACGCAGAAACACTTGGTCATCGAGGCGATGCGACGCGCCTACCGCGACCGCGCCCAGTATTTGGGTGACTCAGACTATGTCCGCATACCTTGGAAACGTTTGACCAGTCGCGACTACGCGGCAGGTTTACGCGCCAGCATACGTCTCGATCGTGCCATGCCTAGCGCGTTATTGCCGGGCGTAGAAAAAATTAATAGTGGCCGCGATACCACTCATTTCTCGGTCATGGACCGAGAAGGTAACCGTGTCTCATCAACTCTCACGATCAATTACCCGTTTGGCTCCTGTTTTGTAGCGCCCGGTACGGGTATATTGCTCAATGACGAAATGGACGATTTTTCGTCAAAACCAGGTACACCCAATGCGTACGGTCTAGTCGGTGCGGAGGCAAATGCGATCGCCCCCGGCAAACGCCCATTATCCAGTATGAGCCCGACCTTCCTGGAGGATAATCGTGGCATTGTTGTGCTCGGAACCCCTGGCGGCAGTAGAATCATCAGCATGGTTCTACTGGCGATACTGGATTATGCCCACGGCAATGGCCAACCGCAGTCTATGGTGAGCCTACCGCGCTATCACCACCAGTATCTACCCGACCAAGTCTACTTCGAGGCCGAGGCGTTGCCCAAGGTTATACAAACACAATTGACGACACTAGGACACAAGCTACAAGTCTCCCGGGGAAAATACGGCAACATGCAGGCCGTTATGTGGGATAAAATACACAAAAAGATGCTCGCCGCCAGCGACCCCAGGGGCGTCGGCGCCGGAGTGGTACGCTAGCATTGTATAGTTGTATATTTGCGATGGTTCCGATACAGTGTGCTGGTGAAAAATTGATCTATACGTCCCACGACATAAAAACAAAAGAGGTAGTAAAAAGTTAAGGTCGCTACAGACTTAGACTCAATACGTAGTACAGTATGGACAACAACCCCTATAAAGATACTCAGCACCTATTAAAATTTATTCTCGGTTCTGCATTTTGTTTTTTTGTCGGCACCGTGCACGGCGTTTTGCAAGTTATGCAGCCGATTCGTGGTTGGCTAGACTCCATCGGCAGCCCGTATGGTGGACCCGGCCACATGATAGACCCGCTGGCACACGCCCATATTAATGTCATCGGTGGCGTAGTCATTTTCATAATGGGGGCCTCGTACTACCTAATCCCAAAAATATCGGGACTACAAGTCTACTCTCGGACATTGGAAAACCATACCTTCTGGTGGACCTTGTTAGGTATTTTTGGTTTTTATATCACCCTGATTACCTTCGGCATACTAGAAGGCGAAGCACTGTTGGCAAACCCTGGCGATAGCAGCGCCGTACAAGAGATACACCATTATTATGGGCCGGTTATCGGCACCGTTTCCACGGCAATGGGTATGGGTTTTTGGATTTATTTTGCAAATATTTTTCTCACCATAAAAAAACCTAAACGGGTAGAATGAACGAGACCTGCCCTTGCCCCAGGACCTTCCCCGATTGGCATAATCAGGACGTCGACTTAGGCGGACAGTGTGTATTGAAGCTAGGCATCCCCACATTGATGCATATGCCCATGGCCATAGAGGCCTATCTACAAAAACAACAGCGCGAAATAGACAACCTGGAACTGCCGGAGTGCTGGCCGGGATTCACACTCACGAATACAGGTTTTTTTCGCGGCAGTCTGATACGCCCGCTGGAAACCATCAGCTCACCCTCGCGCCACGTATCATTTATTTCAGCCCCATTCAAGGCCCGCGGGCTATTACACGAGGCCGATATCGGCACCATCAAGGCAAGCGTGCGACAGTTACAATCGAGTATTTTCGACCAAG